>CAZNGQ010000005.1:0-25500 GCA_964572095.1 uncultured Oscillospiraceae bacterium | reverse complement strand
GCGGCTGGGGGGCCCGGGGCTTGCGGGCGCGTCGGGCCGGGCGGCCTGGGGGCGTCGCCGCCCGCGGGGCCTTGCGGCCTCGGGGCGTAGCCGCCCGGGGCATAATTGCCCGATTGGCCTTGCGGCCTCGGGGCGTAACCGCCGTCCTGGCCTTGCGGTCTCGGGGCGTAGCCGCCCTGGCCTTGCGGCCTCGGGGCGTAGCCGCCCGACTGGCCTTGCGGACGCGGCGCATAGCCGCCATCCTGGCCCTGGGGCCTCGGGGCGTAGCCGCCCGGGGCATAATTGCCCGACTGTCCTTGCGGACGCGGCGCGTAGCCGCCCGGGGCGTTGCCACCGGAGGAGTAACCGCCAGGACCGTACCCCTGCTGGGGCTGCTGACGGGGGGATTCGGAAGAAGGCGCTGGTTCCGTGGCTGCCGCCTTGGAATCGGGCGCAGTCTGGGCAACCGCCGCTGTTTCCGGCGCCGCGAATGCGGCTGCAGGCGCGGGAACCGGTACGACCGGCTCGCGTTCCGCGGGTTCGGCGGCCGAACGGATCTCTTCGGCCTTCGGCGCGACATCCTGTATCACAGGAGCCTGTCCGGTCGCTACCTGGACCGGTACGGCCTGGCGGACAACCTCGGCGGCCTGTTGCGGCGTCAGGGACACGGGAGGAGCCTCGACCGGTCTCTCGGCGGGTTCGGAGGCGCGTTCGGCCGCAGGCGGGGCAAGCTCTTCCGGCGCGCTGTCCGTCTGGATAGGCCGAGCGGGTTCGCCCTCTTCCGAATCGGCTTTATGCGCGACCTTTTTCACGATCTTCACGGTGCCGGTGATTTTCTTTCCGGAAACCCCCTGCATGGTGATGGTCGGAGCCTGCAGGTGGTCTTCGCCGGCAGGAGCGTGCGCGGTGTCGGCGGTGTCGTCCACTTTGTCCGCAGCCGCTTTCACGGGTTTGGTTTCATCCTTGCCCATGGGTTTCCTGACCTGGGGGGCATTGCTGTCAGCCCTGCTGAACCCCGCGCGAAGTCCCGATCCTGATTCCTCTTTTTTTGCCATCTTATTCGATCCATCCTCCACTTTTCGTGTTCTTAATCAATCATGTATCCGACTCGTCCAGCAATTCGCGGATCCGGTCCGCGAAACCCTGATCCAGGATTCCGACCGTCATGCGGAGATCCTTGCCCGTATATTGTCCGAGTATCTCTCCTGTTCCCGCTACGCGGCAGGGAACCTCGACGTTGTTGCACAATCTGGTCATCCGTTCGCGGGTGTCGTCGGCGGCGTCCTCTGCGATCAGAATCAACCGGGCGTTCCCACGTATCACAGCCTTTTCGCAGGCGGTAGCTCCCGAAACAGTCTTTCTCGCCCGCGTTGCCAACCCGAGCATCCGCAGCGCCTTGTCCTTGTCAGGAGCCATCCAGGCCTCCTTCAAGCGTTTTCGCCAATCCGTCGACCATCTCTCTGGGGATCGCGGTCTTGAGCGCACGCTCGAGGCGCTTCTCCTTGACAGCCTTGGCCAGACAGGCCGTATTCCTGCAGAGGTAGGCGCCCCTGCCTGCCATGCGGCCGGTCGTATCGAGCGCGACGACACCGTCGGGAGCGGCCACAATGCGGACCAGTTCCTTTTTGGCTCGCATCGTCTGGCAGGCGACACACATGCGCAGCGGGACTTTCTTCACTTTTTTTCCTGTCTCCGGCACAGTGTCCTTTCCTCCCGAACTTGGGAAGTCAGCTGGTTGTCTCAACATCCCCGGTTTCATCGGTTGAAGCCGGTACTTCTTCGACATTCTCCTGATCGGCTTCGTTGTCCAGAGACTCGGTCGCCGCCGTGAAGCGGGCCATGATCTCCTGCTCCAGCAGTTCGCGGAACCGGGTTTCGCTCTTGATGTCGATTTTCCACCCGGTCAGGCGTGCGGCAAGCCGGGCGTTCTGCCCCTCCCTGCCGATCGCCAGGGACAGCTGGTGGTCGGGAACGACCACGCGCGCGGTATTTTCTTCCTCGTTGATGTCCACCCGGAGCACCTTGGCCGGATTGAGGCTGTTGGCGATGAACATCTCGAGATCAGGGCTCCACTGGATGATGTCGATCTTTTCGCCCATCAGTTCGTCCATGACCGCCTGTACACGGAGGCCGCGCTGCCCGACGCAGGAACCGACCGGATCGACGTTCTCGTCCCGGGAAGCGACCGCCATCTTCGTCCGGGATCCCGCTTCGCGCGAGATCGCTACGATTTCCACGACACCGGATGAAATCTCGGGGACTTCCTGCTCGAACAGCTTGCGGACGAGGTTGGGGTGGCTCCGCGATACATAGACGATCGGGCGGCCTTTCTTTTCATCCACTCGAAGGATGTAGAAACGCATGCGCTGATTGAAGTTGTACCCGTCGGACCGCACCTGCTCGTTGAACGGAAGCACGGCCTCGGCCCGACCGATGTCGACGATGACCTCGCGATGGTCCCTGCGCTGGACGACACCGACCGAAAGCTCGCCGAGGCGGCTGGAGAACTCGTTCTGGATCCGCTCGCGCTCCGCGTTGCATAATTTCTGGTTGATGACGTTTTTAGCGGTCTGGGCGGCGAGCCTCCCGAAATCCTGCGGGGACAGCTCGTACTCCATCTCGTCGCCAAGCTCGAATTCGTCGGAGTAGGCCTTGGCCTCCTCAAGCGACATCTCCACATTGGGGTCGGTGACAACCTCGACAACGGTCTTCGTAAGATAGACCTTCATCTCGCCGGACGTCCGGTCGACTTCCGCGCGGATATTGTCCGTGGTCTTCGCGTCGAATTCCCGCTTGTAGGCGGAAACCAGCGATTCCTCGATCGCCTCGAAAAGCAGTTCTCCATCGATGGCGCGCTCTTTTTCAAGCATGCGGATGGCTTCGATCAACTCTGGGTTCATGTTCGTTCTCCTTTACGGATCGTATCGGTCGGGCCGGCGTTCAAACCTTGTCTCCATCCGGTGTCAAAACCGGATCGCCCGCCTGACGCGAGCCGTCTCATCTTTCAGGAATGACATCGTCTCTCCGGAGTCCAGGCGGATCGTCACGGTTCCCGCTTCGTCGTAACCCGCCAGATCCCCCTCGAAACGCTTGGCGCCGTCCCGTGCACGGTACAGCGTCACTTGTACCGGTTCGCCCATGTAGCGGACAAAGTCGGACGGTTTTCGCAGAGGCCGATCGAGTCCCGGTGACGAGACTTCGAGACAGTAGGAATCCGGGATGTCCAGACCCGTGTCCAGCATCGGATCGATGGCCCGGCTGGCACCGGCGCAATCGTCCAGCGAGATGCCGCCGCGCTTGTCCAGATAAAAACGCAGGAACCAAGTGCCGCCCTCACGGACATACTCGACGTCCACGAGATCGAGTCCCATGGCGGTCAGCGTATCCGCGACGAGCGCCTGCGCTGCCTGCGCTATGCCGGACTCCTTGCCCATCCAACCTCCGTTACGGCCCTACACGTAGAAAAAGTGGGGGACTCCCCACTCTCTGCCAAGGCGTTCAAAACTACAGGCGGATTATACCATCATCCCGCGATGCACGCAAGACACGGCATGGGGACGGTGTGTTTGCCCTGACATTTACAGCCTGCTTAGATTTTTAGCTCCACTATGTACAATCCGCCGGACAAGTGGGATAGAATGGAGGTAATCCGGTAGCGTCCCGCCGGTCGGATGCCGGAAATACGGTTCAAGGGGTGATCCGCCTATGATAAGGGTAATCGTAGGAAACAAAGGGAGCGGCAAGACGGCCAGGCTGGTCGATGAGCTCAACGAGCATGCCGCACGGGACAACAATGTCGTCTGTATCGAATACGGTCGCCGGCTGGACAGTTCCGTCAACTACAAGGTCCGCCTGGTCGATGTCACCGACTATCCGACCAAGGGATACCGTGAGCTGTTAAGCTTCATCTGCGGCATGTACGCAAAAGACTACGATCTCGATCACATTTATATCGACAGCGTTGGTAAAGTGTCGGGAAGCTCCGATCTCAATGAATTGGCCGCGTTCCTCGCCGATCTGGAGATTTTCAGCGGCAAGAGCAGTGTGGAAGCCGTCGTCGTGTTGAGCGCCGATCCGGACTCGATCCCTGAGGGCGTGCGTCGCTATTGCTGAGATCCATGTCCGGTCTTATAGATTCCTGATGGTAATAAAAACCGGTTCCGGAAGCGATTCCGGAGCCGGTTTTTTGTCCAAGAACATCCGCGGAGCCGTTGTCACGATGGAGCCCGGGTCAGATCACGGACAACATGCCTCCGTCGACATACAGGATCTGGCCGTTTATGAAGCTTGAGGCTTCGGAAGCCAGCAGAACCGCGGCCCCGACGAGCTCTTCCGGCAAGCCCCACCGCGCGGCGGGCGTCCGGCCCTTGATCCACACGTCAAAATCCGGGTTGTCCGCCAAAGGCTGGGTCATCTCCGTGATGAAATAGCCGGGACCGATCCCGTTGACCTGGATGTTGTGCTTTGCCAGTTCGACGCACAGCGCCTTGGTCAGCTGCTTGACTCCGCCTTTGCTGGCGGAATAGGCCACCGCGGTCGGCCGGCAGATCTCACTGGACATCGAACAGATATTGATGATCTTCCCGGATTTCCGGGGAATCATGTCCTGAATCACCCGCTGCGAGGTCAGAAAGACCCCGGTCAGGTTGATGTCCATGACCCTCTGCCACTCCTCGAAGGTGAATTCCTCGACCGGCGCCCGGCTCTGAACGCCCGCGTTGTTCACGAGGATATCGATTCGGCCCTGCTTGTCCTGCACCCCGGTGATCGCCCGGTCGATCGCGTCCTTGTCCCGGACATCGAACGGGCAGGGCGCGACATCCAGTCCCTCGGCGCGCAGCGTCTCCACCGCCTCGTCCAGCCGTTTTTCGTTGGTGCCGTTGATCAGGACCCGCGCTCCGGCCTGGGCGAGCCCCCGCGCGAGGACGTACCCAAGGCCCCGGCTGGATCCGGTGACCAGCGCGGTCTTGCCGTCCAGGTCGAACAGGTTTTTCGCATTTGTCGTCATGATGTGTTTCTCCCTCTTCTTTCCTGCCCGGTTTCCCGGACCGTCGAATCCATCTTATCGCCGTCGGCCCGGATGGACAATGGCATAACGGGCGCATTCGACGCGGGAGCCAGGATTCGGATGACGCGGATTCTGCCGGCTGGATCAGGCCCGATCGGTAATAACGACAACCCCCGTCCCGGCGATGCCGGAGCGGGGGTTGTCCCATTCCCGGGTGCGAACCGGTTGGGGGATTACAGTCTTTCGAGCACGAGCCGGCTCATTTCCCGGGTGCCGACACGAATGAAGCCCGGACCCTGCAGGATGTCCGCCGTGCGGTATCCTTCGTCCAATGTGAGCGAAACGGCGTCCTCGATCGCTTTTGCCGCGTCTTCCATATCGAAGGACAGGCGGAGCATCATGGCCGCAGAGAGGATGGAAGCGAGGGGATTGGCGATGTCCTGGCCGGCGATGTCCGGAGCGGAGCCGTGGATGGGCTCGTACATGGCCGGAGTCCCCGGCTTGCCAAGCGACGCGGACGGCAGCATGCCGATGGATCCGGTGATCATCGCGGCTTCGTCGGACAGGATGTCCCCGAACATGTTGGAGGTGACGATGACGTCGAAATCGAACGGGCGGCGGATCAGCTGCATCGACGCGTTGTCGACATACAGGTGGTCCAACCGGATCCCGGGATACTCCGGGGCGATGGAAAGAACGGTTTCGCGCCACAGTCGGGACGACTCGAGGACGTTCGCCTTGTCCACGCTGGTCAGCCGGCCGCGGCGCGCGGCAGCGGACTCGAAGCCGATCCGGGCGACACGCTCGATCTCGGCAACACTGTAGCATTCGGTGTCAAAGGCTTCCGGGCCGTTGGGGCCGATCCGCCGGCCATGCTCGCCGAAGTACATGCCTCCGGTCAGTTCGCGGACAAACAGGACGTCCATCCCCTGGGACGAGATGTCCGGATGCAGCGGGCTGGCGGAAACCAGCGCGGGATACAGCCGGGCGGGACGCAGGTTGGCATAGAGGCCCAGGGATTCCCGCAGGCCGAGCAGCGCCCGCTCGGGACGACGGTCGCCGGGCAGCGTGTCCCATCGGGGTCCGCCGACCGCGCCAAGCAGGACGGCGTCGCTGGTCAGGCAGGCCGCGACGGTGGCGCCGGGCAGCGGTTCTCCGGTGGCGTCGATGGCGATACCGCCGGCCAGCAGTTCGGAATAGCGGATCTCGACTCCGGCCTTTGCGGTGACGGCATCCAGCACCGTCCGGGCTCCGTTGATCACTTCAGGGCCGATCCCGTCACCCGGGATGACCGCTATGTCGAATTTACGCATGTGAGCTCCTTATCTGGGCACGGAAGAAGACGTCCGTGCCGGCATGGTCACAATTTGTCGGAAATGTAGCCGACCAGACCGTCCGCGGCGATGATCTTCTTGATGAATTCCGGGAAGGGACGCGCCTGGAAAACCTTGCCGCTCGTGATGTCCCGGATCACTCCGGTATCGAAATCCACCTCGACCTCGTCGCCATCCGACACCGCTTCCGCCGCCTCTGCGCATTCCATGATGGGCAGACCCATGTTGATGGCGTTCCGGTAAAAGATCCGGGCGAAACTCGGCGCGATGACACAGCCGATGCCACAGGCCTTGATCGCGACAGGGGCGTGTTCACGGGACGATCCACAGCCGAAATTCGTGCCGGCGACAATGACATCCCCGGTTTTGACCCGTTGGATGAAAGACGCGTCCAGGTCTTCCATGCAGTGCGCGGCCAGCTCACGCGGATCGGACGTGTTGAGGTAGCGGGCCGGGATGATGACGTCGGTATCGACATTCGTTCCGTACTTGAATACTTTTCCTTTGGTGTTCATGTGTGCTCCTCCCTGCTCTTTACAGCTCGTCCGGACTTGCCAGGCGGCCAAGGACAGCGGACGCGGCGGCTGCCGGCACCCCCGTCAGATAAACTTCCGATCCCGGGTGGCCCATGCGGCCGACGAAATTGCGGTTTGTCGTGCTCACACAGCGCTCGCCCTCCGCCAGGATTCCCATATGGCCGCCGAGGCAGGGGCCGCAGGTGGCGGCGCTGACGATGGCGCCGGCTTCGGCGAACACCTGGAGCAGGCCTTCCTTGAGGCTTTCCGCCCAGACCCGGTTGGAACCGGGGATCACAAGGCAGCGGACCCCCTCCGCCACCTTGCGGCCGCGCAGGATCTCCGCCGCGACGCGCATGTCCTCCAGGCGGCCGTTGGTGCACGAACCGATCACGACCTGGTCGATCGTGACAGGCGGATGGTCGCCGATCCGCTTCGCATTCTCGGGAAGATGCGGGAACGCCGCCATGTATGGCAGTTCGGACAGGTCGATCTCCATCGTGGAGACATACTCGGCGTCATCGTCCGCGCGATCGACCGTATAGGTCCCGGCCGCCAGCACAGCCGGAGCATGCTTGGCCAGGTAAGCGATCGTGGTCTCGTCCACCGGGAAGATCCCGTTCTTGGCGCCGGCCTCGATCGCCATGTTGCAGACCGTCAGGCGGTCGGCCATGGTCAGCGAGGCGACGCCGGGGCCGGTGAACTCCATCGAGCGGTAGAGCGCGCCGTCGACGCCGATCTTTCCGATGATGTACAGGATCAGGTCCTTGCCGGACACGCTGCCTGTGAAAGATCCCTTGAGGACGAACTTCATGGCTTCCGGAACCCGGAACCAGGTCGTTCCGGTCACCATCGCGCAGGCCAGGTCGGTACTGCCGACGCCTGTGGAAAAGCAGCCGAGCGCGCCGTAGGTGCAGGTGTGCGAGTCGGCGCCGATGACGGCGTAACCCGGAGCGACCAGGCCGTTCTCCGGCAGGATGACATGCTCGACACCATGGCAGGGGGATCCCACTTCATAGTAGTTCTCCAGGCCGTGCGCCTTGGCGAAGCGGCGCATCTGGGCGCAGTTCTGGGCGGACTTGATGTCCTTGTTCGGCGTGAAGTGGTCCGGGACCAGGATGACCCGGCTCTTGTCGAACACACCGGTGGCCCCGGCCTTTTCAAAGATGTCGATCGCCGGCGGCGCCGTGACGTCATTGCCCATGACGACATCCAGCCGGGCCTCGATCAGTTCGCCCGCGGCGACTCGGTCCCGTCCGGCATGCCGGGCGAGGTTTTTCTGGGTCATAGTCATTCCCATGGTTCAATCCTCCCGTGGATGTTGCTCTGTCTGCAGCAGGTCACTCCCGCCGTCCGCGAATCTTCTGGATCATGAGCTTGTATTCGATCGAATCGACCAGCGCGAGCCAGGACGCCTCCAGGATGTCCGTCGATACGCCGACCGTCGTCCAGATGTCGGTCCCGTCCGTGGTCTCGATCAGGACACGGACACAGGAAGCGGTCGCCTCCGCATTGAGCACGCGCACTTTATAGTCGGTGAGCCTCAACTCGGCCAGTTCCGGATAAAAGACCTCCATGGCTTTCTTGAGCGCGCGGTCCATCGCGTTGACCGGGCCGGCGCCTTCCGCGGCGGTGACTTCGTCCACACCGTCGACCAGGATCTTGATATAGGAATAGGCGGAGTACTCCCCGATCATCGGCTGCTCGCTGGAAATACGGAGTTTCTCCAGCCGGAAGAACGGTTCGTAGATCCCGAGTTCCTTGCAGACGAGAAGATCCTGGGATGCTGCGGCGCCTTCGAACTGGTACCCCTTGTACTCCATGTCCTTCATGCGCTCCAGGATCCGGGAGACGACCGGCGAATTCTTGTCGACATCCGGATCGATCCGACGGACGACATCCATCACCGCGTTGCGGCCGGAGATCTCGGAGATGAGGAACCTGCGGTCGTTGCCGACCGTCGAGGGATCGATGTGCTCGTAGGTGGAGGCCCGCTTTTTCATCGCGTCGACATGCATGCCCGCCTTGTGGCTGAATGCGGAGGTGCCGACAAACGGCTCCCCGGCCGGCAGCGTCAGGTTCGCGATGTCCGCCAGGCGTCGGGAGATCGGGGTCAGGAGCTCCAGCCGTTCATCCGGGATGCACCGGTATCCCAGCTTGCCCTGCAGGTTGCCGATGATGGACGACAGGCTGGCGTTGCCGCACCGTTCGCCGATGCCGTTGAACGTCCCCTGGACATGGGTCGCGCCCGCCAAAACCGCCAGCACGGAATTGGCCACGGCGAGGCCGCAGTCGTTGTGGCAGTGGATGCCGATCCGGAGCTCCGGGAACAGCGCGACCGACTCCGCGATGCAGCCGGAAACCTCGTCCGGCATCGCGGATCCGTTCGTGTCGCATAGGACCAGGCTCTCCGCGCCGCTGTCCGCGGCGGCCTTGAGACACGCGTTCGTATAGTCCGCATTGTCCCGGTAGGCTTCGAAATAATGTTCCGCGTCGAAAATGACACGCCGGCCCCGGGACCGGAGATAGGTCACCGTATCGGAAATGATGGCGAGGTTGTCCTCCAGTTCGGTACGCAGGATCTCGCGAACCTCGGTGTCCCATACCTTGCCGAAGATGACGACCACCGACGTCTCCGCGTCCAGGATGGCCTGCAGGTTGGCATCCTCCGCGGCGGGAACGTCCTTGCGCTTGGTGGAGCCGAAAGCGGCCAGCAAGGTGCCCTGCATGTCCTGGGCGCGTTTGGCATACTGCAGAAAGAACTCGCGGTCCTTGGGGTTGGAGCCGGGGTTGCCGGCCTCGATGTAGCCGACGCCGATGGAGACCAGCGAGTCGAGGATGGCGAACTTGTCATTGATGGAAAACGAGATCCCTTCGGCCTGGGCGCCGTCCCGCAACGTGGTGTCCAGAATCTCCACGGTCTTCCCCGTATCCTTCGCTGCTGCCATGCTGTACCTCGCTTTCTTCCGGTTTTTCCAGCCGGATCATCCCCGTGCGGCCCGTTTGGCCGATCCTGCCTAAAGGATACGTCCCCGGTTCCCGCGTTGCAATCACATACCGCTCTGTAAAACTACACGCTTTCTGCCCATCCCGCCGATCTGACAACCCGGCTTTGTTGATTTATAATGATTTGTCGAATACCGGACGATTTCCTTCACAGGCCCGTCCGGCATGAAAGGGCCGGTTTTTGCATGCTGCTGTCATTTGACCAGGTGGACAAATCCTATTTCGACCGTAAAGTGCTGGACGGCGTCTCCTTTCACGTGGACGCCGGCTCGCGCGTCGGCCTGATCGGGCCGAACGGATCCGGAAAATCCACCCTGCTCAAGCTGGCCGAGGGTCTGGAAACCCCCGATTCCGGCGCGGTTCTGCGCGCGGCCGGCATGTTGTCCGGATATCTGTCCCAGGACATGGATCTTTCCTGGGAGCCCGACAACACGCCGCTTCACAATATCGAGCTGACCGAGATGGAGGCCGGGCTCCGCCGGCTGGAGCAGGAGCTGTCCTCGCGCGGGAGCGCGGACAATCTGGAGCACCGGCGCCTTCTGGAGGAATATTCCGCCGCGACGGCCCGTTTCGAGACGCTCGGGGGATACGATTTCGAACGAACGATGAAGCAGACGCTTGAGGGTCTGGGCCTGTCCGGAGATATCCTGGAACGCCCTGTCTCGTCCCTGTCGGGCGGCGAGCGCATGCGCGTCCGCCTGGCCCGGCTGTTGCTCCGGGCGCCGGATCTGCTGCTGCTGGACGAGCCGACGAACCATCTGGACATGGCTGCGCTGGATTGGCTTGAGGACTACATCCGGCGCTTCAAGGGCGCCGTGCTGGTCGTCTCCCATGACCGCGCCTTCCTGGACAGGACCGTCAACGCCATCGCGGAACTGTCCGGCGGCCGGTTGCGGACCGGCGTCGGGAACTATACCGTCTACATGGAGCAGAAAAAGCTGGATGAAATGACCCGTCTGCGGGAGATGACCCGGCTGGAGCGCGAGGTGGACCGGCAGAAAGATGTCGTCCAGACGATGCTGTCCCACCGGAAAATGTCGGCCTACCACGCGCGGGAAAAAGTGGTGCGAAAACTGTCGGACGCCCTGGCGGAGAAGGCCGCGATGCTCGACCGGCGCAAGGGCCCGACGATGAGGATCCGTTTCCTGTCCGACCAGGGAGTGCCGGACGCGTCCCGCGTGCTCATCCGCGCGGAAGGCCTGAGCATGGGATATGGGGGGCCATTGCTGTTCGAGGAGGTTCGGTTCAGCCTCCAGGCGGACGAACGAATCGCGCTCGTGGGCCCGAACGGCTGCGGCAAGACCACCCTGCTCCGTATCCTGCTGGGCGAGGAGACCGCGCTATCCGGCCAGGTCTGGCTCTCCGGAACGGCCCGGATGGGATATATGGGACAGTTCTCGACGTTCTCCGATGAAAACCATACGATTCTGGAAGAAGTCGACGAAGTGACCGACCTGAGCGTCGGCGGCGTCCGTTCCCTGCTTGCGCGGTTCGGCTTCCGGGACACCGATCTGCACAAGCGGCTTTCCGTGCTCAGCGGAGGGGAGCGTTCCCGGCTGTACCTGTGCCTGATGCTGGAAAACCATCCGGACGTCCTGCTGCTGGACGAACCGACGAACCATCTCGACATCGAATCCCGTGAGATCCTGGAAGCCGCCCTGATGGAGTTTCCCGGAGCCATCCTGGCGGTCAGCCACGACCGCTACTTCATCGGAAAGTGCTGTAAAAGGGTGCTGGGGTTCCTGGCGGACGGCGTCGCCCCGTTCGATTCCTACGACGAGTACCGGCAGGCGCTCGCCCGGCCGGCGGCATTACCACAGCAAGCGGACCCCGTTCCGGTCAGGACGGCAGAAAAGCCCGCCGCGCGCAGGGCCAACCAGGCCGAGGAACGCCGCCAGACCGCGGCGCGCAAGGATCGGCTGCGCAGGCTGGAGAGCGCCATTCTCGAGTGGGAGCGCAAGCGGGACGAGATGGAGCGTGCCTTTTGCGCGGCGACGCCCCCGGATGTCTATGACGCCTATGCAGCGCTGGTCCAGCGGATCGAATCGGGTTATGAGGAGTTCATGGAGGCGTCGGAGGAGTCATGAGGCTGACCGAAACGGCGGTATTCCGGGGGATCCGCCAGATCGCGCAGTTCGCGACCGGATCCCTGACCTCATACGCTTCCGAGATCGGGAGTTTCGCCCTGCTGGTCAAGGTGGTCTTCCGCAGCGAGGCCGAGATTCTGATCATCGTATCGATGATCGCGGCGCGGGCGCTTTCGATGGTTGTCCAGTACAGTATCAACCGGTTCCTGGTTTTCCGGTCGCAGATCCGCCTGGGCGTCAGTTTTCCGCGGTATGTGGCGGTCAACCTCGGCCTGCTGTCCGTTTCCTACCTCCTGATCTACTGGTGCCGAAAGTTCCTCCCGTTCGACATCACGGTGATCAAGATGTCGGTGGACCTGGTACTGTTTTTTGCGAACTACATCCTGCAGCGGCTGTTCGTATTCGAATACGGCGGCGCGGCCGCCGGAAGCGGCCTGTCCCGACGGCATCCGATGCCGGCCGCGCTCAGGATTCTTTCTTTCCCTCAACGACGCCGTCGGCCCGAAACACCTGAAGAACCGTCTTCCAAAGAATCAGAAGGTCCAGGAGAGGACTGAGGTGCAGCGCATAATACCCGTCCAGTTCCGCCTTGCGGCCGATCGGAAGTTCGTCCCTGCCGTTCACCTGCGCCCAGCCGGTGAGACCCGGACGCAGCCGGCTGGCCCCGTTTGCCGACCGGAGCGCGATCAGGTCGTCCTGGTTCCATAGCGCGGGACGGGGGCCGATGAGGCTCATCTGACCGCGCAGGATGTTGACCAGCTGCGGCAGCTCGTCCAGGCTGCTTTTGCGCAGGAAACCGCCGACGCGGGTGATGTGCCGTCCGGCATTGTCCAGCAGATGGGTCGGCATATCGCGCGGGGTGTCGGTCCGCATCGTGCGAAATTTGAGGATGTCGAAGCAGGTACCGTTCCTGCCTGCCCGTTTCTGCCGGAAAAGCGCCGGACCCGGGGAATCCAGCCGGACGGCCAAGGCCAGCAGCCCCAGCAGGGGCCAGAGGATCAACAGCGCGGAGAGCGCGAACAGGAAGTCAAGAACAGCCTTTATGCTTCTGTACAAAACGGTTCCTCCGGGGGCACCGGCATTGCGGCCGCACGCGGATCGCACGGCGTATAGGTGGGGATCAGGGTTTTGAGCGTCGCGCGGATGTCCTTGCCGGAATCCAGGGTATCGTGCAGCAGATCCATCATATGGTCGAGCTCTTCGCCCGTGTAGCCCTGGTCGCGCGTACGCATGATCTTCTGCTCGTCGGTCGGGATCAGTTCTTCCGCGGCCAGCGACAGTTCCTCGTACATCTTTTCGCCAGGCCGCAGGCCGACATACTTGACCTCGATGTCGGTATCCGGCACCAGCCCCGCCAGACGGATCATCTTGCGCACCATGTCGTCGATGCGGACCGGTTCACCCATGTCGAGGATATAGATCTCCCCGGGCTGCGCCTTGATACCCGACAGGATCACCAGGCTCGCGGCCTCCGAGATGGTCATGAAATAACGCGTGATGTTCTTGTCGGTGACCGTGACCGGACCTCCCTCGGCGATCTGCCTGCGGAACAGGGGGATGACGCTGCCGTTGCTGCCCAGGACGTTGCCGAACCGCACGGCGGAGAAGACGGTCTGGCCGCTCCGCTCGCTCATGCCCTTGATAACGTACTCGCAGAGGCGCTTCGACGCCCCCATCACATTGGTCGGGTTGACCGCCTTGTCCGTGGAGATCAGGATAAACCGTTCGACCCTGTACTCAACGGCCAGGTCGCACGCGTTGTAGGTTCCGAACACATTGTTCTTGATGGCCTCCTCCGGATCGTTCTCCATCGTGGTGACATGTTTGTGTGCCGCGGCGTGAAAAACCACCTGCGGGCGATGGGTCCGGAATGTCGCTTCCAGCTTCTCCCGGTCGCGCATGCTGCCGATGACAAGAACGATGTCCAGGTCGGGAAACGTCTTCTTGAGATCGATGGTCAGTTCATAGGATGTGTTTTCATAAATATCGAAAATGACAAGCCGGGCAGGCCCGAACGACGCGACTTGCCGGCAGATCTCCGAACCGATGGATCCTCCGCCGCCAGTGACCATGACCGTGCGTCCCGACAGCCATTGCCGCACCGCGCTTTTGTCCATCAGGACCGGATCGCGGCCGAGAAGCGTCTCCAGCGGGATCGCTCCGACGCGGATGCCGCGGATGTCGCGGATGGGCATCGATTCGTCCGTCCGGTCCGCGAGTGTGCCGTTGATGACATCGGCCAGGTCCACCCGTTGGATTTCACATCCCGTGGACAGGCAGATCTCCAGCAGTTCCCGCATGTTTTCGGCGGAGGACCGGGGAATGGCGACAAAGATGCGCTCCACTCCGAACTCCTTGACGAGACGCGGAATGGCCTGCCGGTTGCCGGCCACGCGGACACCGAGGATCTTGAGGCCGCGCTTGGTCGGATCGTCGTCCACCAGGACGACCGGGAGTCCGCGCTTGCCCGGGTCGTCCATCATCGTGTGCACCATGATCGAACCCGCCTCGCCGGCGCCGACGATCATCGTGCGGCGGGCGTTCAGGAATCGTCCCGATGTCACCATCGGGATGATCCGGCGGACAACGCGGTAACCAAACCGGATCGCCGCCATCAGGATGAAGAAGATCACGATGGAGGGCACGTACATGCCGGCATCCATGGACCAGTCGAATGTATCCGAAGCCAGGTAAAACAACAGGCCGTCGATGATGGCGGCGGCCATGAGCTTGACGAACTCGGTCAGTCCCGCGTATTGCCACAGGCTGGAGTACAGGCCAAATACGGCGTTGACCGCGAGCACAGCCGGTGTGACATAGACCGCGAGCGAAAGGACATAATACCGGGAGGTCGGCCAGAACTCAAACCCCTCAAAATCCAGGATGTTGCGCAGAAACGCAGCGAGGATGAAGGATAGATTGATGATGACGAGATCGGCGAACAGTAAAGGGAGTCCGCGCTTGACGAGTTGATTCATTCCACGCTCCTGATGCCTTTCGGCGTTTCTTTCCGAAACGCGCTCCGGCTTTCATTCGGCTACCATTTAAGCATACTTCACCGGTTCCCTCAACACGAGTCCGCCACGGCGTCGCGGATCAGGGATTCCGCGGCACGGATGCCGTCGACGGCCGACGATACGATTCCGCCGGCATACCCCGCCCCCTCGCCGCACGGGTAGAATCCCGTCACGGAAGCGCGTCCGGACGCGTCGCGCAGAATCCGCACCGGAGAAGAGCTGCGGGTCTCCGGACCGGTCAGCAGCGCGTCCGGATGGTCGAATCCCTGGATTTTCCGGCCGAAGACAGGCAGCGCCTCGCGCAGCGAAGCGACGATATAGCCGGGCAGGTAAGCGTCCAGGGGAACCGGCGCCGTTCCCGGCCGGCAAGTCGGCGCCAGGGGGCCGCAGCCGTCCGCTCGCGCGGATCCGGCGCCGGGCGGCAGGAGTCCGCCGACGGTCTGGACAGGGGCGCGATAATCGGATCCGGCGCTGCGGAACGCGGCTTCCTCGATCGCAGCCTGAAAGGCGATGCCACCCAGCGCGGAGTCGTCGGGGAAATCCGCAGGTCCCACGGAAACGAGGAGCGCACTGTTGGCATGGGCGCCGTCACGGGCGAACACGCTCATGCCGTTGGTCACGATCCGGCCCGGCTCCGATGCCGCGGCCACCACCAGCCCTCCGGGACACATGCAGAACGTGTACACCGACCGGCCGGAACCGAGGTGGCAGGACAGCTTGTACTCGGCCGGGGGCAGTTCGGGATGGCCGGCGTAACGCCCGTATTGGGACCGGTCGATCAGCGACTGGGGATGCTCGATTCGGACACCGGCCGAAAAGGCTTTGGGTTCCATGGCGAGCCCCAGGTCCCGCAGGACCGGATAGGTTGACCGCGCGCTGTGCCCGATGGCGAGAACCACCTGCCGTGCGGCGGTTTCCTCCGCGCTTCCCTCCAGCCCGTCCGCGTCCGGCGAACGCACCGAAAGGACCGAGCGTACCCTGCCGTCCTGCAGGCCGGCGCCGCAGAACCTGCGGCCGAAACGGTACTCGCCGCCCAGCGATTCGATCCGTCTGCGGATGTTGCGCACGACACCGTGCAGGCGATCGGTCCCGATATGGGGTCTGGCGAGATAAAGGATCTCTTCCGGTGCCCCGGCCATGACAAATTCCTGGAAAACGGCCGCTACCCGTTCGTCACGGATGCCGGTCGTCAGTTTGCCGTCGGAAAACGTTCCGGCGCCGCCTTCGCCGAACTGGACGTTCGACCAGGGGTCGAGGTGTCCGTCCGACCAGAAACGCGCGACGTCGGCGGACCGTGTGTCGACATCCCTGCCCTGCTCAAGAAGGATCGGCCGCAGCCCGGCCAGGGCGAGCGCAAGTCCGGCGAACAGGCCGGCCGGACCGGTTCCGACGACCACCGGCCGGTTCCCGGTTCCAGGCCCTGCTCCGCGGAAGTTCCCCGCAGCCGAAAAGCGTCCGGTCAGGCCGGCCAGAACCGGCATCGGCCCGGTCTCGACGGAGTAGACGATCCGGATCCGGTTCTTGTCCCGGGCATCGACGGATTTCCGGACGACCCGGTACGATACGGGGTCCCGCTGGCCGGCAAGGACACGAACCGCCTTGTCCAGCATTTCCCGCCCGCCGCCCAGCGGAATGGCGATATTGTCGTATCGGCGGACCGCGCGGTCAGGTTCCATATCCGCTCCGTCCCGCAGCGGCGGCCGCCGACGCTCCGGCCAGAAAGCCGGAACACCAGGCCCAGTGGAGGTTGTATCCGCCGCAGTCTCCGTCGATGTCCAGCACTTCGCCGCAGGCATACAGTCCGGTGGCCAGGCGGGAAGCCATGGTTTTCGGATCGAATCCGCTTGTCAGCGCCCCCCCGGCGGTGACCTGCGCCTCCCGCCATCCTTGAACGCCGGTCACGCGGATCCGGGTGTCCTTGATGGCGGCGGCCAGTGTCCGAGCGTCTTTCAGGTCCAACGGCGGGATCCCTTCGGCCGGGCTCCGCCCGAGAGCGGTCTTGACCAGCATTTGCCCCACCCGCTTGTTCAGCATGCCGGACAGGAAATCCGCGCCGGTGACACCGGACAGGCGGACCGATCGGCGGATCAGCCCCTCGACCAGTTCCGCGCGGTCCGAATCCGGAAAGAAGTCCAATGAAATCTCGAGGTCATGGTCGCCGCCCGCCGTTTCAGCCAGGGCACGCGAAACCCATCCGCCCAACTGGAGGATCGGCGGCCCGGATAGGCCATAGTCGGTAAACAGGATCTCGCCGGCTTCCGATCGGACCTCCCTGCCGCCGCGCCGCAACGTGGCCACCCCCTCCAGCCGGATGCCGGACAGGCTCTTCACCAGCGTTTTGTCCGTCATGATCTGGACGATCGCAGGCAAGGGGCGGCAACTGTCATGTCCGAACGGTTTCAGGAGCGCGTAGCCCGAATCGGTGCCGCCAAGCTGGGGGGCGGCAGGGCCGCCGGTCGCCAGGATGACGGTACGGGATTTCAGGAGCGTTCCTTCGGCCGTTGCGAGTTCGAACGGCCGGTCATCGTACAGCGGGGTGTTCTCCAGGACGATCGGATCCCTTTTGCGGATGGAGACGATGTCGCGGTCGCACAGGGTTTCGATGCCGCATCGTTCCGCCTCCAGCCTCAGCGCGTCCTGGACGGCCGACGCCTGGGAGCCGTACGGATAGATCCGTCCGTCTGGCTCCGAACGGCAAGGCACGCCGATCTCGTCGAAAAAATCCATGACGGCCGCCGGGGGATACAGGCCAAGCGCATGGCTGGCAAACCCGGGATCGGTTCCATGATAGTGCCGCCCGTCCGCATTCCGATTAGAGAGGTTGCAACGTCCGTTCCCCGTCGCCAACAGCTTGCGGCCAACACGCGGTGCGCGTTCGACGATCGCCACCCGCAGGCGCCCCCCTCCCTGCCGCGCGGCGGTGATCGCCGCGGCATGCCCGGCGGCGCCTCCGCCGATGACCGCCACGTCAAAGCCGGAAATCCCGGTTGTCTCCATCCCTGTCCTCCCGATTGCGTGTATTCAGCCGAGCAGCGCCTCAAGCTGGTCGACCAGCCCGCCGAATTGCGCCAGCGCGTCACGTACCGGCGCCGGATCGGCCATGTCCAGGCCGGCTTTGCGCAGTGTCTCCAGCGGATAATCCGAACCGCCGGCACCGAGGAAGCCCAGGTACCGCTCGACCGCCGGCGCGCCCTCCCGCTCGATCATGCTGTGGAAAGCCACAGCGGCGGAGAACCCTGTCGCGTATTTGAAAACATAAAACGCGTTGTAGAAATGGGGTATGCGCGCCCATTCCCATCGCATGTAGTCGTCGATGACGACCCCGGAACCGAAATAACGGGTCAGCAGACCGCTGTAAATGGCGCAAAGGGATTCGGCGGTCAGCGGTGCGCCCGATTCCGCTTCGGCGTGCGCAATCCGTTCGAACTCCGCGAACATCGTCTGTCGGAAGACGGTCAGGCGGAATTCCTCGATCAGCCGATTCACAAGATAGGCTTTTCCCATCCGGCCTTCCGGCGTCTTTTCATCGTACTTGTCCATCAAAGTGCGGATCAACAGGATCTCGTTGACCGTGGAGGCGATTTCAGCCAGGAAGATCGGGTAGGAAGAATCCACATGGGGCCGGCGGTTCGAGTACAGGGAGTGCATACAGTGCCCGGCCTCATGGGCCAGGGTCAGCACATCCGACAGACCGCCGCTGAAATTGAGCAGCATGTACGGATGACTGGCGTATGTGCCCCAGGCATAGGCACCGCCGGTCTTTCCCTCGCTCTCGTAGACATCGATCCAGCGGTCGGTCAGCAGGCGGTCCAGCTGGGAGGCGTAATCCGTTCCCAGAATCGAGACCCCTTCCCGGACGAGGTCGCAGGCATCGGAAAAAGTGTAGTCGGATCGGGGCGGTTCGGCGATCGGGACGTAGCAGTCATAGACATGCAGGTCCTCCAGTCCCATCCTGCGCTTGCGCAGTGCCAAGTATCGCTCCATGTCCGGCATGGCGGCGTGGACCGCCTCGATCAGGCCGGTGTAGACACGCTCGTCCAGCCGGTCCCCGAAAAGCGCCCGGGCGATCGAGGAAGGATGGTTCCGCGCCTGCGAAAAGAAAATGTCCGATTTAACATTGGCCGCGTAGAGGGTCGCGATCGTATTGCCGAAAGCCGCGAACGTCTCGTGAACCCTCCGGAATGCGTCCTGGCGGACACGCCGGTCCCCGCTCTCGCGGAATCTCGCAAACCGGCCGCCGGTCAACTCGACCGCATGGCCTTGCTCGTCGTCGATGGAACCGTATTTCAAGTCGACATTGTCCAGCATGGTGAACGCGTCGGAAATCCCTTCCGACAGCGGCCCGACTTGAGCCAGGAGTTTCTCCTCCCTCTCCGGGAGGATATGGGGCTTCTGGCGCAGAAGATTGTCGAGGAGGTGGCGGTAAGGGGCCAGCCGCGGCTCGCTCTCCATCCAGGCGCGAAGCGTCTCTTCGGGCGCCTGCGTGATCTCGGGTGTCAAGAACGAGGTGTCCGCGCCGATGCGGAAGTAGGATGCGCTGACGCGTTCAAACATCGCCTGGTAGACAGCCTGCGAATTGTCCTGATCCTTGCGCATCCGGGCATAGGCGTAGCACTCCATCAGGCTCTGGGAGAGCTGGTCGTCCAGATCGAGGCAATCCGCCAGGGCGGACGCATGGTCCGCGACGTGTCCGCGCAGGGAGACCAGGCGTTCGGACAAGGCGTCGAGTCCGTTGAACGCCTCTTCCCATGCCGCGTCCGACACGAAGATGTCTTCCAGCCGCCATGTGTCCCGCTCCTCGATTTCCGATCGCTGTCTTGCCTTTTCCATCGGATCGTCCTCCTGTTCCGAATTGCAAATGGGTTCAACGGGTCGCAAGCCTGCCGACGCCGTCCTGCATGACCGCGACAATGCCGGCGGCCGTGTCAAGATCCAGTCTCAGGATTTCGGATCCCGCGCTCAGGGTCTCCTTCAGGGTGAATGACTCCAGATCGAGCAGGTAGGCCTGCGAACCCGCTGCAATCGCCGCCAGATCTCCGGCAACGCAGACGGAGGATGGAATCCCGGGAAGGTTCGGACCGGTTTTCATGGTGCCGTCCGACGACAGCAGGAAGGCCGCAATTTCGCCGTCCGGTGTCTTCTGGGCGATGATCAGTACCCCGCGCCCGGTCGTCGTCGCCCGGTGGATCCGGAAAAAGGAATTGGAATAGGCGACGGCGGCATCGGTATGGAACCCGACAGCGGCTTCCGAACTCACCATGACGGTATTCATCTCATCGTCATGGGCGATGACCGCATAAACGCCGGTACCGTCGGGGATGAACTGGGCCAGTTGAGCCCCGGTCGCGGTGTTCAGCCGTTTCAGCATGGATTGCGTACTGTGCCGGTCCGTGTCGAGTGTCGCGATGTCCAGCCATGCGTTGTCCGGCGCAAACGCGGCCGACAGGACGAAACCGGATTTTCTGGAGATAAAGTCCCACTCGAACTCCTTGTCGCCATCTGTTGACATGACCCGGACCAGCCCCTTGTTTCCAGGCTGGTCGATGATCAGGGCGAACAGGGATCCGGTCCCCACCGAAGCGCCGGTGATGGTTCCGGTTACCGTTCCCGTGCGGCGGATGCCCTTCTCGTCCAGGACGAAAAAGGAACTCCCGCTCAGGTCCGCGACCAGCATGACCGAGCCGTTGCTGAAGCAGGCCGGGGACAGCAGCGCGCAGTCGGCGCCCCATTTCTCGTTGCCCGTCAGGTCCAGGCTGGAGATCCGGGCCGTGTCCACCTTGATGACACCACCCTTGAACGGGAAGAGTTTGGCCGCCTCGGCCGATTCGCAGGAGAAGCCTCCGAGAATGACCGGCGGTGTGGTTTCCGTCGTCGCACCGGGGACTTGCCTGTCATTCAACAGGACGGCGAGGAGCACCGACGCCGCCATGACCATGACAGACAGAAGGGCCAGGACCACCAAAGTGATCCTGCCCTTCGCGCGTCGGCCGTTTGTCGTTGGAGTCATGGCTTCACGCGTGTCCTTTCCTTAAAAAAGTCTCTGTCAGTTGTAGACGCCGTCCACCGCTTTTTGCATGGCGTTGACCAGGCCCGCATCGGCGGGCCGCAACCCGGTTGGCAGAATGTTGCCCACCCCGTAGTCCTTGTCGTCAAGCACCTTGATGTCCACATATCCACCAGTATATTCTCCATTGAGGAAAGCATAAAGCGAATACGGGTCCCTGGGTACAAACGCGACGGATGCCGGAGCGTCCTCCCGGAAGGTGTAGTCGACGGTCATAATGGCCTTCGACAGGCTTGGATTCGCGTCCGGATCGATCCCGGCCAGTGTGCCCCCGATAATGGACTGGTAGAAGGACTTGAAATAGCTCTTGTCGCTGCTGTTGACGATGTTCGCGTCCTTGCCGTTGATCTTGAACACATTGGGTTCCGATTTGCCGTCGATCTCGATGTCAAGCTTGACATCGTCGAATGCCAGGTCGACATGCGTGACCTTGGTGATGTCCGCAAGATAAACGAATCCGTTGAGCCACTCCGTGAACGAACCGTCGACCAGCGTGAAGTTCGCGGTCGTGGTGGTGAACACCGCATTCGGGATGCGGCTGGACATCCCGTAGAACAGGCCGGAACCGGCGCTCTTGCCGAGCGTGATGGTGTAGGTCTGGTTTTCGTCGGTGATCTCGAACACATAGGAGGGATTGTCCAGGCCATACTGGGCCAGATCGGAGGGTTTCACGTCCATCGTGAGGAACTCCTCGGCGGTGGCCGTAATGATCTCGTCGACGACCGGCTCGACGCTCATCGTATCGCCCATCCATCGGATCGGATCGGTGAACCGCCACTGGAGCTCGGCAAGTTTACCGTCGTCATCATAGAAAGGGCTGCTGACGGCCACGATGTTGGCGTCGTCCGCCGCGCGCCGGATCCGGAACGACTTGACATTGTTGTACTCGACGCTGCAGAGCTTGGTGTCCAGCATGTCCTTCGCCGCGCTCAGCATGAGATCCCCGACACTCGTGGAGACCGTGAAGACTTTGCCGGAACCCTTGGCCATGGCATAGTAGTTGCTGCCGGAGCCGGCGGAATTGCCAAGGTAGACAACCGCTGTGCCGCCATCGGTCCCGGTGGCCGTCATCGTCGCGGCCGGCTTGTCCAGTCCGTACAACCCGAAATCGGTCACGTTCTCGGCGATCAGGCGAACCGATGAAATGGTTCGCATGGTGGTCGCCAGATTGGTGAGCGATTCGGCGGAATATGCCGGGTTCACCGGTGTCCGCATGGTCCAGACCTGGGAAACCGTACCGTCGGTGGCGGTCGCTTCTGTTCTGTCCAGAATCATCGAGCCGGCTTCGTTCTCCAGTTCGATGGATTTGACGTCCGTCTCCTCCGCATAGTAAAGGAATTCGACGGAACTGGCTGTCCTCGTTGTTGTCGGGGTGGTCCCGCCCTTGCCCAGCGTGCTGACCAGAACGAGCCCGATCACCAGGACGGCCAGCAGGCAGGCCGGGATGATAAGCTTCTTCCAATACTTCATGAATTACGATTCCTCCAAAGTCCGGTCGTTCGTTACAGGTTCTTTCTGCGGCGGTAGACAATCAGCCCGACGATCAGCAGGATCCCGGGGATGATGCCCAGTACGGTCGCCGAAGCGAAGATGTAGCTGGTCTGAGTCCCCTTCTGCAACAGGTAGGTTGGAAGCGTCTTCTCCGAGATGTAGAGATTCGTGTTCTGAACGTCCGTCACCCAGTTCACCGAATAGTAGAAGAGCTCGTCATTGTAGGTGTTGTAGTTTTCGAGGACCGAGTCGGACAACATCCCGATACTGCCGAGAACGACGACCTTGCTGGATTCCGAAACATTGCTGGACATCCATCCGGTTGTTTCGCAGATGACGCCGATGGTTTGGACGCCGGCTTCGGATATGTCCGTGGCGATGCCTTTCGCCTCAACGACGGCGCTTGGGCTGGTCTGTACCGCGGGTTCCGGTTTCACCCATTCCTTCGCGTTGGCAAGGATGCGGATGTTGCGGGCGTTGATTGCCAGCAGCTGGGTCGAACTCGTCTCGAACAGGCTGCCTGACGGCCATTCGACCGCAAAGACATACGGCTGTTCGTTGAAACGGCGATCCACGTCGTCTTCGCGGACCCGGTCGTTGGTGATCTCAATGTTGTATTCCGCGAGGATTTCGTTGAGGCGCGGGAAAGCGGTGTCGTTGTACTCGGTGAGCACCATCAGGTCGCCGCCCTTTTTCAGGTAGTCGAGTATGATCCGCTGCTCGTCGGCCGTGACATCCTCTTCCGGATTCGCCATGAGGATCATTTCGCAATCCTCGGGAATGGCGGGGTTGATCGCGAGGTTCATCGTGGAGTTGATGTCGACATTGTTGAAGTTGCCCATGATGTTGACCAGCCGGGTATACTCCTGGATGTCCGACTCCCCGTGGCCCTGGAGCGCATAGACGGTCGGGGTCACGAGTGCGGTAACGTACTTGATGGCGCCGCTGAAGCCGGATTCCGCCGTGATGGCCGTGATGGTCACCGTGCCAGAATTGTAGTATGCCTCCTCGTCGATCGAGAACAGGTCGTTCTGGGTGACGATCTTGTAGCGTCCGGTATCCATGTTCTTGACGACGTAGGATCCGGCCGAGAATTCACCCATGCCGGAGGGATCCAGCTCCCTGCCGATGTTGGGATCGAAGTCCATGTCGACATAGCGGACCTCGATGTTGCCGTTCCCCTGGTCCACATAGTCATCGAGGATCATCTCGATGCGGAACAGGTCGCTGCTGGACCCTTTCTCATACAAACCGGTGATCTGGATCTTCGCGTCCAGGTTGTCAAGCAGTTCTTTCGTGACGTCTCCGGTCGAGTACATCTGCCCGAAGGACCAGTCCCACTTGAGCGTGTCGCCCAGCAGGGAGTCGAACAGGATGTTGAAAATCAGGATGATGGCAATGAAGACCACTGCCGATATGAGGGACACGCGGCGAAGCGTGCTGTTACGCTTGTCAACCGCACCGGCCGCGCCCTGTTTTTGTTTTTTTCCGTTAAACAATCCCATCTTCCGTCACCTCTGGCTCCAACGCCGTTTTTCAATAATCCGCATGGTCAGGAACAGGAAGATCGCGATCAGGCTGATAAAGAAAATCAGCGGGGCGATCTCGAACACCCCTTCCATGATGTTGGTCAAGCGAGAACTCGGGTTGATCCATTGGATCGCTGCCACGATCGCGCTGCCGCCGGTGGTCAGCCAGGTGTCGGGAATCACGTTCAGGAAGTCGATCTTGTTGATGAAGGAAGCCAGCGTGTTGCCGATGACGCTTCCGATCGAGTCGATGACGTTGAGCATCAGGATGGAGATGAAAGTGACGACCGCCGAGATGACCTGGCTCTCGGTCAGGGCCGAAGCGAAAATACCGATCGAAAGGTATGCGGCGCCAAGCAGGATGAATCCGATATAGGAGCCGAGCACGCTGATCTGGACCAGTCCGCCGAAGTAGACGACCATGAACAGGTGGACGACCGTACCCAGCGTCAGGAGCAGATACATCGCGAGAACCGCCAGGTACTTGCCCAGCACGATCTCGGTCAGGGTCGCCGGGGAAGTCAGCAGCAGGACATCGGTCCCGTTGCGCTTTTCCTCGGAGAAGGACTTCATGGTGAGAAGCGGCACAATGATGAAAAGCATCGACTGCAGGAACGAAATCTCCCCGGCCATGTCGGCGGAGGAGTAAGACAGGCCGGAGGCGAGGTATACGCCGCTGACGGCCATGAAGATCGCGAAAATGACCCAGCCGATCGGTGACTTGAAATAGGAAAGCAGTTCCTTCTTCAGGATGGCGTTCATCCGTTTCATCTTTACGCTTCGTCCTCCACTTCATCGGTTGCGGTTCCGCTCGTGACGGCCAGGAAGATGTCCTCCAGCGTCGGGTCGAGGGACCGGAGTTCCAGGATCGGCCAGGAGTTGCGGGCCATCTCGAAGAACAGCGGCTTGCGAACGTCCGTATGGGAATCGCAGTCGACGGTAACGGCGCAGACCCCGTCCTTTTCGATCACGAGCTCGGCTTTCTTGATGCCTGGGATGGTGCGCATCTTCTGGATGACTTCCTTATGGGGGCCATCGACCGTGACCTGGAGTTTGGTCACCTTGCTCATGCGGGTCGACAGGGTCCCGGGAGTATCGATGGCGGCGATGCGTCCGCGGTTGATGATGACGACGCGCTCGCAGACCGCCTGGACTTCGGGAAGGATGTGGGAACTGAGGATGACGGTGTGTTTCTTGCCCAGTTCCTTGATCAGGTTGCGGATCTCGATGATCTGTTTGGGGTCCAGTCCGACGGTCGGCTCGTCAAGGATCAGGACGCTCGGATTGCCGACCATGGCCTGCGCGATTCCGACACGCTGGCGGTAGCCCTTGGACAGGTTCTTGATCAGGCGGCCGGCGTGGTCGGTGATCCGGACGCTGCGCATGATGTCCGAAATCTGGCGGCTGCGGAGCGAGGGCTCGACGCCCTTGAGCTCGCATACAAACCGCAGATACTCCGTGACGGTCATG
>CAZNGQ010000004.1:0-25735 GCA_964572095.1 uncultured Oscillospiraceae bacterium | reverse complement strand
GAGCAGCGATTCGACTTCGGTGGTCGAGACGCGGTTGAAATCCCCGTTGATCGAGTGCTTGAGGCAGCTGGCCGCGACCGCGAATTCCAGGGCGTCCGCCAGGGAGGGGCCGCGGTTCAGCCCGTAGATCAGCCCGGCCGCGAACGAGTCGCCGCCGCCGACACGGTCCACGATGTCCGTGATGCGGTATTTGCGGCTCAGGACGAACTCTTTCCCGTCATACGCGCAGGCGGACCAGTCGTTGTGGTCCGCGCTGATGCTTTCGCGCAGCGTGATGGCGATGCGGGCGACGTTGGGGTAGCGCGCCAGGACCGCGGCCGCGATCCCGCGGTAGCGGTCCGTGTCCAGGCCGCCGCCGGTGACGGAGGCGGAGGGGTGGATGCCGAGCGCCTTCTGGCAGTCTTCCTCGTTCGCGATCACGGTATCCACATAGGGGACGAGATGTGACATGACCTCTTCCGCGGTTTTTCCGTATTTCCACAGGTTCTTGCGGTAGTTGAGGTCGCACGAGACGTGGATGTTGAGCTTTCTGCACGCCTGGAGCGCCTCCCGCGTCACGTCCGCGGCAGACTGGGAAATGGCGGGGGTGATGCCGGTGAAATGGAACCAGGCGCAGTCCCGGAGGACCGCGGTCCAATCCACGGTGCCGGGCTCCAGCTCCGCGATCGTGGAGGCGGCGCGGTCGTAGATGACCTTGCTCGGGCGCTGGTTGGCGCCGGTCTCGAGAAAATAGATGCCCATGCGGCCGGGACGGCGCAGGACGCCGGACACATCCACGCCGAACCCGCGCAGTTCGCGCAGGCAGGCCAGACCGATGTCGTTGTCGGGCACGACGGTCATGAAGGCGGCATCGAGCCCGAAGTTGGCCAGCGATACGGCGACATTGGCTTCGCCGCCGCCGAACGTCGCTTCCAGCGAGGGGGACTGGAACAGGCGGTCCAGGCCGGGGCTTTTGAGCCGGAGCATGATTTCTCCAAAAGTGACGATGCGTGGCATGGCGGTTCTCCCTTTTCTTTTATACGTGCTGATGCGGATCAGGCGCCCATGAGATGCAGGGCGAATCCGGCGATCTCGTCGGCGAAATAAATCGTCTTGAGCGTGCCGCCAACCATCCTTGCGGACTCTTCATGGAAGGCGAAACCCGCTTTCTCGAAATACGCGCGGGCTCTGGCCGCGTTGTTGCAGCGGATGCCGAGATGCCCTTTGGCGCCGTAATAGGGTGATCGCATCACTTCGATGTAGGTTCCGTTGAAAATGGAATTCGGGCCGGGCTTGTATTCCCATCCGAAAAGCGTGGTGATCAGCCTGGCGGCCTTCTCGGCATCCTCGGAGCTGCCGGTATTGATCCCGATGTGCGCCAACTCGAACTGATGCAGCCGGAGGATCGCTTTTTTTGTCAGGTTTGTGATGCCTTCCCAGTCTTTCGCCGCGACCAGCGCATCGGGAACCATCCAGCTGCCGCCGCAGGCCAGGATCCGGGGGTTTCGCACGTATTCGCCGAGATTGTTCTCGTTGATGCCCCCGGTCGGCATGAAACACATGTCGCCGTAAGCCGCGGAGATGGCCTTGATCGCGGCCAGCCCGCCCAGGTTCTCCGCGGGGAAGAACTTGACGGTGTCGAGCCCGAGTTCGAGCGCGGCCTCCAGGTCGCTTGGGCTGCTGACGCCGGGCAGGACAGGGACGCCGATGCGCTGGCAATAACGGACCACATCGGGGTTGAGTCCGGGCGAGACGACGAATTTCGCGCCGGCTTCGACGGCTTCCTCGGCCTGGCGGACGTTGTGGACGGTCCCGGCGCCGGTGAGCATGTCCGGCAGGGCGTCGGACACCAGGGCGATGGCCTCCGCCGCGGCGGAGGAGCGGAACGTGATCTCGGCGATGTCGATGCCGCCGGCCAGCAGGGCGCGGCAGAGCGGCACGGCGTCGGAGGCGTCTGCGACCTTGATGACCGGCACAAGGCCGCAGAGGTGGATGCGTTGCAGAATGTCCATATGGAAGACTCCTTTCAATCTTTGGCTTTTCAGGGAGAGATCAGGCCTGTCGCGCAGGCTCGAACGGGCAGACGGCCGTGTTGCGCAGAATGCCGATTCCCTCGATCTCGATTTCCACGACGTCCCCGGCGGACATTTCGCCGACGCCCTCCGGCGTGCCGGTCGTGACGACGTCTCCGGGCAGCAGGGTCATGAATGCCGTAATGAACGCAAACAGCTGGTAGACGTTCCAGAGCATCATCCCGGTGTTGGACTTCTGGACCGTCTTGCCGTTGAGGCGCGTCTGGATATGGCAGTTTTCAGGATCGATCCCGTCCACCAGGACCGGGCCGACCGGGGCGAACCCGTCGAACCCCTTGGCGCGTGTCCATTGGCCGTCCCTGCGCTGCAGGTCGCGCGCGGTGACGTCGTTGAGGATCGTGTAGCCCAGGATATAGGACGCGGCGTCCTCCGCACGGACATGCCGGGCCTGCCGGCCGACCACGAACGCGAGTTCGCCCTCGTAGTCGATCCGCCTGGAGAGCGCCTTTGGCGGCAGCAGGATGTCAGCTTCCGGATCGTTGAGCGACGTGACCGGCTTGAGGAAGATCGTGGGGTCCTCCGGCACGATGCTGTCGAATTCCGCGATGTGGTCGGCGTAGTTCTTGCCGACCGCAACAATTTTAGTCGGGTCGCACGGAGCCAGCAGACGGGCGCCGGCCGCGGCGCGGACTTCGCCCGAGCGGACGATGCCGCCGTAAGGAGGGGCGGCCAGCAAATGAATGGTGCCGGCGTCGAGTTCGCCCCAGCGGGTGGTTTCGCCGTCCTGGATCTTGACCAGTCTCATGTCGTTTCCTCCTGTATGGTATAGGATGTAGCGTACCCCGTTCCGGCGTCCGCGGCTGTCATCGCGCGAGCCAGCCGCCGTCGACCGGCAATGCCGCGCCGTGCACATAATCCGAGGCGGCCGAGGCCAGGAAGACCACCGCGCCGTCCATGTCGGACGCCTCTCCCCACCGGCCGGCGGGAATCCGTTCCAGGATGGATGCGGAGCGGCTGGAATCCGCGCGCAGCGCCTCGGTGTTGTCGGTGGCCATGTACCCCGGGACGATGGCGTTGACGTTGATCCCTTTGGAAGCCCATTCGTTGGCGAGCAGGCGGGTCAGCCCGAGGACGCCGGATTTGGCCGCGGTATAGGCGGGCACGCGGATGCCCCCTTGAAAAGACAGCAGGGACGCGACGTTGATCACCTTTCCCCGGGTGCCCTGCGTGAAAACGCGCCGGGCGAACGCCTGCGTCAGGAAGAACAGCGTCTTGAGGTTGACGTCGACGACGGCGTCCCAGTCCGCCTCGGTGTAGTCGATGGCGTCGGCGCGCCGGATGATGCCCGCGTTGTTGACCAGGATGTCCACGCGGCCGAACGCCTCGGCCGTCTTCCCGACGATACGGGAGACCGGCTCAATCGTGGACAGGTCCTCGCGCAGCGTGACGAATCGGCGTCCGAGATCCCGGACCTCCGCCTCGGTGCCGTCCATCGGACGGGTGGCCACGCCGGCGACATCGCAGCCGGCCCGGGCCAGCGCGACGGCCATCGACCGGCCGAGTCCGCGGGACGCGCCCGTGACGATGGCCGCCTTGCCCTCAAGCGAAAACATACGATCCGATCCGCCCATGTCCCGCTCTCACTTCATTCCCGCGGCCGCGACCGCGTCCATGTCGTCGAAATCCTTGTTCTCCCCGGCCATGCCCCAGATGAAGGCGTAGGCGCGCGTACCGGCGCCGCTGTGGATCGACCAGCTCGGCGAGATGACCGCCTGGTGGTTGCGCACGACGATGTGGCGGGTTTCGTCCGGCTGTCCCATCATATGGAACACCAGGGCGTCCGGGGCGACGTCCAGATACAGGTAGACCTCCATGCGCCGATCGTGGGTATGGGTCGGCATCGTGTTCCAGCAGGAGCCCGGCTCGAGCTGGGTCAGCCCCATGCACAGCTGGCAGGTCTGGAGGACCGAGGGGTGGATGTACTGGTAAATGGTGCGCTTGTTGCAGTCCGCCTCGGAACCGAGCGGCCGCCTGGCGGCCTTTTCGATATCGATCTTGACGGTCGGGTACGCGGTGTGCGCCGTGGCGGAATGGAGATAGAAACGGGCCGGGTTCGCCGGGTCGTCGGACGCGAACACCAGTTCCCGCGCGCCCATGCCGACGTACAGGCCGTCGCGGGGCGACATCGGGTACGCCTTGCCGTCCACGGCGATCCGTCCGGGCCCTCCGACGTTGATCGTCCCGAGTTCGCGGCCCTGCAGGAAAAAGGCGGAGGCGAGCTCGCGGGAGCCCTCCAGCGCGACCTCGCGGGTGACGGGCATGATGCCGCCCACGATGATCCGGTCGAAGTGGCTGTAAGTGAGATGCGCCTCGTCGGCTTCAAACACGCTCTCGATCAGGAATTCGGAGCGCAGGCGCGCCGTGTCGTAGGATTTGGCGTCGATCGGGGAACAGGCATGGCGGACATCCAGTTTCATGACGGATCCTCCCGTTCAGGTTCGCTGTCGGACGCGGGGTATGCCTTGCTGTTGTATGGCCAGGCTCGCCGGACCGCCCCGCTATTTTACCACGATGCCGGTATGCAAGGCGCCGTCACACAACGCTTACCCGGATCATGTTGGTCGATCCGGAGACGCCGAGCGGGACGCCCGCGGTCGTGATGACCACGTCGCCCGTCTCGACCAGCCCGGATTCCCGGACCGCCCGGATCGCGAGGAACTGCAGCACGTTGTCGTTGGGCGCGGCTTCGAGAAGGCTCGGCACCACGCCCCAGCTGAGCGCGAGTTGGTGGAATACCTTGATTTCGGGCGTACAGGCGACGATCGGGCAGGATGGCCGGTAGCGCGAGACCGACATGGCGGTGGTGCCGGTCTGGGTCGGGGTCACGATGGCCGCCGCGTTGAGCTGGTGCGCCATCGAGCAGGTGGCATGGGAGATCGCGTCGGTGATTTCCCGGTTCGCCGGCAGGTCGAGGTGGGAGAAACGCCTGCGGTAGTCGATGTCCAGTTCGGTGCGCATCGCGATGTTCGCCATGGCTTCGACCGCCTCGACCGGGTAGCGCCCGATCGCGGTCTCGCCGGACAGCATGATCGCGCTCGTGCCGTCGTAGATCGCGTTGGCGACATCGCTGATCTCGGCACGGGTCGGGCGCGGCGAATTGACCATGGATTCCAGCATCTGCGTCGCGACGACGGAGATCCGGGCGCGGGAAAGCGCTTTCTTGATCAGTTCCTTCTGGACGCTCGGGATCTCGACATAATCGATCTCGACCCCCATGTCGCCGCGCGCGACCATCAGGCCGTCGGACACTTCGAGGATGCTGTCGGCGTTCCCGATTCCTTCGGCGTTTTCGATTTTGGAGATGATCCGGAAATCGCGCGCGCCGTTCTCCTCGAGGACCGTTCGGATCTCGAGCACGTCGGCGGCGTTGCGGACGAACGACGCCGCGACGTACTCAAAGTCGTTTTCGGCGGCGAACCGGAGATCCAGCAGGTCGTTCTCCCGCATATAGGGGATCGACAGGCTGCGCCCGGGGACATGCAGGCTCTTGTTGTCGCCCAGGATGCCGCCGATCTTGACGGTACAGACGATCTCGCAGCCGCGCACTTCGCGGACCCGCAGCCGGATCAGGCCGTCGTCCAGCAGGATCGTCTCGCCCGGCGTCACGCTCTCGGGCAGGTCGCGGAACGTGACGCTGACACGGCTGGAATCGCCGGTACAGGATTCGGAGGTCAGGATGAATTCGGCGCCGGCGGCCAGCTCGATGAAGTGCCCGGCAAAACGGCCGATCCGGATATCCGGGCCCTTGGTGTCGATCATCAGGGCGACGGGCAGGCCGAGGCGCGCCCGGAGCCGCTTGACCATCTCGACCCGACGGGCGTGCTCGCTGTGGGATCCATGGGAAAAATTGAGCCGGGCGACGTTCATGCCGGCTCGGATCATGGCCTCGAGCACGGACTCGTCGTCGGTGGACGGGCCAAGCGTGCAGATGATTTTCGTTTTACGAAGCGGAACGGCGGTCATGGCGTTCACCTCCCGAGGGGTCTTTCGGCGTTGGCATGCGGCGGCTTCATCGGCCGGATGGGTACAGGTCGCTGAAAACCGCCTTGCCGGCGGACGTTCGGAAAAAACGGTCCCGGATGCTTTCCGGTGACTGGCCCGGGTATGCGCCTTCTTCGATGTTGACGAGGAAATCCGCTTCGAACAGGATCTGCAGCAGCGGTCCTCCCCCTTCGAATCCATAGGAGTGGTGGTGTCCGACGAGGAACTCGACCTGCCGGATGTCGTCCTCCGTCCAGCCAAGGCCGGCCAGGACCGCGCGCGCTTCGGGCGGGCCCATCTCCTCCTGTACCTTGCCGTCGGAGCGACCGTATCGTGCCAGGGCGGGAAGGATACCGATGTCATGCAGAACCGCGGCGGCGTCCAGGATGCGGCGGTCGTCGTCGGACAGGCCTTCGCCGGCCGCTATGGCCATGGCGTACCCGGTGACCTTGAGCGCATGGTCGACCCGGCGACGGTCCCCCCGATCAAAGGCGATCAGCCGGGCGATGATGGATCCGGTCATATCGTACCCTCTTTCCTGACGGCCGGCTCCCCCCTACTCCATGCCGGCCATCCGGCGGTAGATGCCGGGATGGGAGTCTGGAATGGGGATCGCGCCGACAGTTTTCTCATAAAAAGCGAGAGCGTCGGTCACCCAGCCGATCGTAGCGTAGGCGTATCCTTCCTCGCGCATGGACAACAGGCATTTCCTCAGGAGGACGGTCCCGACGCCGTGCCCGCGGAAGTCCGCCGTGACGCCGGTCGGCCCGAAGACCCCTTTGGCCGTACAATCATAGCACGCGAATCCGATGATTTCACGGTCCTTCACCGCGATGAACATGGATACCGGCTGTCGGGAGAAGGCCGCCTGGCATTCGCTCCGCCACCCGGGCGAAAAGTGGGTCGCGACATAATCGACGATCCGGTCGCGGTCGATGTGCATGGCCCTTTTTATCGAAATTCCCTGCAGGGCCACCGCCTCTGTCGAGGGGTCGCTGTCCTTGAGATCGTACAGCCGGACCAGCATGTCTGTCGGCATGGGTTTACCCTCCCGTTTCCTGTTTTCATAATTCAATTGTAGCACTCCGTCGCCGGGGCGCTCCCTCGTAGGAGCGGGTCAGGCCAGCAGGAGGCAGACCGCCGAAAGCACCAGCAGGAACGGCAGGTTGACCAGCGTATGCAGCCAGATGTACCGCCCTCCCCGGTCGGGATGCTCGCGCAGGTAGGCCTTGTAGGAGATCAGGGACGCCAGCGACGCGACGAGCGTGCCGCAGCCGCCGACATCGACGCCGCGCAGCAGGGATCGGACGTCCGCAGTGAACCCGGACAGCAGGATGGCGGCGGGAACGTTGGAAATCACCTGGCTCAGGCCGGCGCCGGCGAGGAAAACCTGCCTCGGGCCGGTCAGCAGCGATTCCATCAGGGTACGGACCGGTTCCATCCGCGTCAGGTTGCCGATGAAAAGGAAAAAGAAGACGAATGTGGCCAGCAGCGCGTAATCGATCCGCCGAAGCTCCGGCCGGGCGAATACGAGCAGCGGCAGGGCTCCTGCCGCGAGGGCGGCGGCGGCCGGCAGCACGTCGAAGACCGCCAGCAGGGCGATCCCGAAGACCGCGGCGAAAAGCAGAAGGCGCGGTGCCGGCCGGAAGACGGCCGGTGAGGCGAGTCCCGGCTGCACGGGCTCGCGCCGGCGGCCCGCCAGCAGGATGCCGACGCCGAGCAGCAGCAGGGACGGGACGGCCAGCGGCAGCACCGCCGTGAAAAACGAGGCGGGCGTCATGTCGAAGCGGGTGTACAGGTAGAGGTTCTGCGGATTTCCGACCGGGGTGAGTGCGCTGCCGAGATTGGCGGCGACCGTCTGCAGGACGATGACGGGCGCGGCCTGGTCCGCCTGGCCGGCAATGCGCAGCGCGAGCAGCGAGAACGGGACAAACGTGATGAGCGCCACGTCGTTGGTCACCAGCATCGAGGAGAGGAACGCGAGGCCGGTCAAGGCGGCCACCAGCGAACGGGAAGTCGCGCACCGGGCGGTCATGCCAGCTGCGGCCGCCTCCAGGACGCCCTCCCGCCGCATCCCCTCGACGGCGGCCATCAGCAGGAACAGGCAGACAAGCACCCGGAAGTCGATGAATCCCAGGATAGTGCCAAGCGTTGCCGGCGGCGCCGCCGCAAACGATCCCGCAGCCAGCAGGAACGATACGGTGAGCACCGCGTCGCGGCGCAGGAAATCCTTGATTCTATGAATAACCGGGATCACGGTCCGGTCGTCCCTCCTGTTCCTGCGGCTTCCGACAGGAACGCCTCGATATTCTCGACCGGGGTGTCGGGCAGGATTCCATTTCCCGCAGCGATCAGCAGTCCGCCCTCGGGACGGCCGAAAACCGCTTTCAACCGGCGGACTTCCGCCCGGACCTCATCGGGTGTGCCTTCCGGCAGAATGTGCTGGACATCCATGCCGACCAGGAAGGAGATGCGTCCGCCATATTCGCGCGCCGTTCCTTCCATATCCATGCATCCCTTCTGTACCGGATGGAACACGTCGACACCGGCCTCGACCAGGTAATCCATGAGGCGGGTGTTGTCCCCGCAGGAGTGCAGGAACACATGCATCCCGTGCCGGTGCGCGTGCCCGATGAAGGCGGTGTACAGCGGCAGGTACAGATCCGCGAACGTCGCGGGCGACATCATGGGCCCGCGCTGGTGGCCGAGGTCGTCGGAGACCAGGATGCCGTCGAACCCCAGCGCCGCATACCGGTCGAGGATCCGCCGGTGGAAGTCCAGCAACCGGTCGCCGAGCACGCGAAGCTCCTCCGGATGGTCGGCATAGTCGTACATCAGGTTTTCCATCCCGCGGATGGCCCAGAAACGTTCGTGGAACAGTCGCCAGAACCCGCCCAGCCGGTATCGCCGGTCGCCCGGTACCAGCAGCGCGGCAGCGGCGTCGAATGTGCCGGGCTCGTCCGGGTCGGGCCAGTCCGCCAACAGCCGGTCCAGCTCGCTCCAGTCCGGCAGGAGGACCGCGTTCCGGCCGATGGAATGCCGTTCGGCATCCGTGTAGTCCCGGTATCCCCAGCGGTAGGCCGGGTTCCCGGTCGTCGAGACATCGTCCCCGGGCGGGGTATGCCAGGCGACCAGCGCGTCCTCGGGATACCGCGAGGACAACTCGTCCAGCCGGGTTCCGTAGCGCTCCCGCAGGCCGGTCCCCCACCACTGCGCCAGGACGACCGGCACGCGGGCGGGTCGCTCCGGTGTGCCCCGGCGGTCCACGGCAGTGATGAATTCCTCGCGGGACAGGGGTTCACGCACAGCGGACACCGTCGTCTCCCCTTAACCCTTCTCTGCGGGATCCGCGTCTATGAAATGGACGTGCTCCGGATCGTAGCGGTCCACCGGCTCGCGGATCTCGCCCGGCCGGCCGACCATGACAAGCCCGAGCGGATTCAGATGCGCCGGCATGCCGGTCAGCTCGTCCAGGGCCGCGACGTCCAGGCTGGCCCCCCGAAAAACTCCGCACCAGACCGCGCCGAGCCCCAGTCCATGCGCGGCCAGCAGCATGTTCTCGATGGAGGCGGAACAGTCCATGATGAGCAGCTGCTCGCTCTTCTGGACCGCGGTGTCACCCGCGACGACGATGCAGAGGTCCGCCTCGGCGGCCATTTTCGTATACTTGCCGATCCGGGCCAGGGTTTCCAGCGCAGCGCGGTTCCGGATGACGAAAAAGTGCCGGGGCTGGAGATTGTGCGCGGACGGGGCGGCGAATCCGGCTTCCAGGATGCGCCGGACCTCGGCCTCGGTGACCGGGCCGGCCGAGCGGTCGTACTTGCGGATGCTTCTGCGGGTCCGGATGGTTTCGAATACGTCCATGGATGTCCCTCCTCTGCGGATGGTCTCCCTCCACGATACCATATCGGGCACGCCGCAAAATCACATTTCCATGATGCGCTGGAGCCACTGGCTCTTCTTGTAATGGATCGTCTGGATGATCGCGTTCAGGGACCAGGTGAACATATAGGTCAAGTGGATCGCGCGGATGTTGTCCGCGCCGAGGAAGTGCCGCAAGGTGAACAGGATCACCAGGCGCAGCAGGAACATCGAGGTGACGGAGCTGATCATCGGGAACAGGGTCTGCCCCGCTCCCCGTTCCGCGCCGGCGAACACCGCGATGAAGGCATGCGCGACAAAAAACGGGGCGAGGAACCGAAGCATGGACACCCCGTAGTAGGCGACCCCCTCGCTGTCGGTGAACAGGTGGACGATGTCGTTCGCAAAGAGATAGATGAGCGGCGCGGTTACCGCCACGTAGCCGACCGCCATGCGGAATGCGATCGCGGCGCCTTTTTTCACGCGGTCGAACTGCCGCGCCCCGACGTTCTGGCCGACGAACGTCGTGATCGCGAGCCCCATGCTGCCCATCGGCATGATCGCGAACGAGTCGAGACGGAAATACGTGATCGTGCCGGCCATGGCGTCGGCGCCGAATCCGTTGATGACGCTCTGGATGATGATGTTGGAAAAAGAGACGATGCCGTTCTGAACGCCGGTCGGCAGGCCGATGCGGATGATCTCCCAGGCGATGCCCGGGTTGAAGCTGATCCGGCGCAGGCGCAGCCGGTATTCTTCGCGCTCGCGCATCAGGGCGCCGATGCAGAGGGCGGCGGCGAGGAACTGTGAAAGCACGGTGCTCCACGCGACCGCGGCGACCCCCCAGTGGAAGCCCAGCACGAACAGGTAGTTCAGGGCGATATGAAGGATGGAGGAGATGACCAGGTAGTACAGCGGACGCCGGGAGTCCCCGAGCGCCCGCAGGATGCCGGAGGTCATGTTGTACATCAGCGACGCGAGGACGCCGCCGAAGAAGATGCGCAGGTAGAGGATCGCGTTCGGCAGGACTTCCTCTGGCGTGTTCATCGCGCGCAGGATGAGCGGCGAGGCAAATACGCCGAGAACAGTGAGCAGCGCGCCCAGCACCAGCGTCACGCCGATCGCGGAGTGGACGGCGCGCTTGAGCCCGGCTTCATCCCTGCGGCCGAAGAACTGCGAGATCAGGACACCGGCACCCGTGCCGATGCCCATGAAAAAGCTCACGAGGGTGTTGCAGATGGGATTGCTGACACCGACGGCCGCCAGCGCCTCGCTGCCGACAAACTTGCCGACGACGGCGGAGTCCATCGCGTTGTACATGAGCTGGAAGAAATTGCCGATGATGATCGGGGCCGCAAAGGCGAGCAGCTGCTTCCAGATGACGCCCTGAGTCATGTCCATGTGCTTGCTGTCGGCCAACGATCGATTACCTCCGGAAGCTTTTTTCACTCGACCAGTATACACCCCGAGCACGGGAGTGACTTTTGCTATATTGGAGAAATACAGAGCGAAAACGTACTATTTTTTCAGATCGGTTATACTTTTCTCAGGATTCAAGAACGTATGACGGCCAGCCATGGAGGAGACACACATGAAGAAGACGATCCTCACGAACTTTGCGCCAAAACCCGTCGGTCCGTATTCGCAGGCGGTCCTCGTCGACGGCTGCCTGTACGGCGCCGGCCAGATCGGGCTCGACCCCGTGTCCGGCAGGATGGTGACCGGCGGCGTCGCGGAACAGGCGGAGCAGGTCCTGCGCAACATCGCCGCGGTACTCGAAGCCGCCGCGATGTCGCGGGACGATGTGGTGAAAACCACGATCTACCTGGTCGACCTGGCCGATTTCGCCGTGGTCAACACGGTGTACGGACGGTTCTTCACAGCGGAACCGCCGGCACGCTCGACGGTCCAGGTCGCCGCGCTGCCGCTGGGCGGTCTGGTCGAGATCGAATTCATCGCTGTCAGGGGTTGAGTTCGGTGCGACTCGCTCTTACCGGGGATTCCGGGCGGTGAACGCGAACACCCCGACGCCGACGGCGATCGTGAGGTTGAGCGAGTCGACCTCGGGGGTTTGCGGGATGAATACGCTCTCCCCCCTGCCGGAGTAGGACGGGTCGAGCCCCGTCGCCTCGTTGCCGAAAACCAGCGTGTACCGCGGCGAGGCCGGACAATCCGCGACGCTCAGCGGGCGCTTGCCGTCCAGCATGAACGGGTAGATATCCCGGTCGCCACAGCGGGCGATGTAGTCGTCGAATGTGGGGAAAACCTGGAACCGGATGCGGAACAGCGCGCCCATGGAGGCGCGGACCGTCCGGGGGTGGTAGATGTCCGCGCAGGGCGGGATCAGCCCCAGGTCCCGGATCCCGAATCCGGCCAGCGTACGGATGATCGTCCCCAGGTTGCCCATGTCGCTCGGGTTGACGAGGACGACGTGGTCGCGGTCGCTCAGGACCCCTTCCGCGGCTTTCTCGAACACCGCCGCGGCATAACAGTTCTCTTTGGGGCTGATCCGGGCCAGCAGGCGGTCGTCCGTCACGACCGGAATTCGTTGCTGCTCGCAAAGCGCCGTGAGCCGCCCCTTTTCCGTAAACTCCGAATGCACAAATACGCCCCGGACGATGTCGGGACGCGCCGCTACCAGCTCGAACGTCGGGAATGCGCCAAGGGTGTAGGAGTAATCGTATTCCTTTTTATATGGCCTGATGCGCTCCCCTGCGGGATGGCCGGACATAGTCATCGGTTCGCTCCTTCACGGGTTCCGGGATCGTGAACCCTTCCGGGATCTATTGTCATGTCTGGAACGCGTCTTGGCAAGCGCATGAATGATCCAGACTCCGCTTTGCTACGAACCCGTCGACTTGTAGTGCCGGACCCCGACCCGCCAGACGGCAATGCAGGGGATCACGAACACCAGCGCCCCCAACGGCGCCAGGATGGACCACGGACTGCCGCCCCGTCCCAGCACATAGCGGAGCGGAATGTAGTTCACCAGTCCAAACGGGATGACATACGTGAAGAACCGGCGGAACCAGTCCCGATAGATCGTCAGCGGATACTGCCCCATCTGCCGCCCGCCGTCGGTGAACAGGTTGGCGAACTCCAGTCCCTGGATCGTCCAGAAACTCAGGGTCGAAGTCAGGATGAAGATGCCGGTGAACACGGCGATGCCGCCCAGGACCGTCAGGACCAGCGTCGCGACGCGCCAAGCGGTCCAGGGGACCTCCAACCCGCGGAGGGCGATGAAAAGGACGATCCCGCCCTGCAGGACGCGTCCGATCCGGGTCCACTCGAACTGGCTGCCGAGCACCTGGAGCTCCAGCCCCCTCGGCCGCAGAAGCAGCCGGTCGAAATCCCCGGTGCGGACCAGCTGGGAGAAGCGGTCGAACCCGCGCATCGTCATCTCGGTCGTTCCGAAAGCCAGGACGACCACCGCATAGAAAAGCGCGACTTCGTGGAATGTCCAGCCGTCGAGGGAGCCGAACCGCCGGAACATCAGGTACGTGCCGAGGAACATTGTCAGCGTGCCCAGGAACTGCGCGAGGAACAGCAGGATGGAAGACAGCCGGTACTGCATCTGCGATTTCAAGATGATCCCGATATAGCGAAGCCACATCCTCATGCGTTCACCCTCCCTGCACGACGACACGCCGCAGCGCCCGCCGCAGCGCCAGCGACCCGACGGCGGCCAATCCGACGGCCCAGGCGGCCTGGATGACCAGGAGGCCGGGCACCCCGGACAGCGGGATGTGCCCGGAATACACCCGGAACGGCAGGTCGGCGGTATAGGCGAACGGCAGCAGGTACAGCACGCGCTGCATGGCCTCCGGCATCAGCGGGATCGCAATGATCCCGCCGCTGAGGAACTCGCCGAAGACCGCGAACAGCAGCGAGGTTCCGGCGGGCGACATCGTAATGAACGTGGAGGCATAGATCAGCATGGAAATCCCGATGACGATCAGCAGGCCCAGCGACATCGTCGCGAGAAATCCCAGGAATGATCCGGCCGAAGCGGGCGGAGCGAGCCGGAACGGCCGCGGCAGGAACGCCGCGACCAGCAGGATGGGCAGGCAGCGCAGGGCGGCCGCCGCCAGCCGCTGGGCCAGCAGCCGCGCGTACCAGAAGCCGTACAGGTCGACCGGCCGGCACAACTCGTAGGCCACATTTCCGGACACGATGAGGTCGAACATCTCGTTGTCGCGGTACCAGAGCATGATGAGCGCCAGAAAGGCCTGCTGCAGCCAGACATAGACCGCGAGCTGCCCCATCGAGATGGAAGGCGCACCGGTGCCGGAGCGGTAGAAGGCATCGTACATCATGAGCAGCAGGAAACCCCAGAAAAACTGCGTCGCGACGCCCGCCCATCCCGCCGTGCGGTACTGCAGCCCGGACTTCAGGCGCAGCCGGAAATACGAGACGTACGCCCTCACAGCTGGTAGTCCTTGTACAGCCGGTCGATGATGACGTCCGCTTCAGTGGCGCCGTCGCCGTCGTATCTCGATTTGAGCGATGAAAAGCTGCCGTCGTAGAGGATGTGCCCCTTGCCGATCAGCATGACGCGGTCGCACAGTGCCTCGATGTCATGGGTGTCGTGCGTCGTCAGCAGCACGGTCACGCCACGCTCGCGGTTGACCGTCCGGATGAAGTCCCGGATCGCGAGCCGCGCGGTGGCGTCCAACCCGATTGTCGGCTCGTCAAGAAACAGGATCCGCGGCTCGTGAAGCAGCGCGGCGGCGAGCTCGCATTTCATCCGCTGACCGAGCGACAGCTGCCGGACCGGCGTGGTCAGTAGAGGGCCGAGCTCGAGTGCCTCGACCAGCCGGTCCCGTGATTTTGCATACCGGTCCTGCGGCACCCGATAGATGTCCCGCAGCAGCTCGAACGAATCGACGACCGGGGTGTCCCACCACAACTGCGTACGCTGGCCGAACACGACGCCGATCTTTGCGACGTGCCGCCTGCGGCTTTTCCACGGAACGAGGCCGTCGATCTCGCAGTTCCCGGCGTCCGGGGTGAGGATACCGCTGAGGATCTTGACCGTCGTGCTCTTGCCGGCGCCGTTCGGGCCGATGTACCCGACGATCTCGCCCGGCGCGATATGGAACGACACCCCCTCCAGCGCATGGACGGTCTCGAATCGCGGGGAAAAAAAAGAGCGCACCGCCGCCCCCAGCCCCTGAGCACGTCGGGAGACACGAAAGGTCTTGGACAGGTTGTCTACTGTAATCATGGAATCCTCCGGAGATGGCTGCCGAAAAACGGTGGTTGAGCCTGTATGCCGGAAATGACAGAAAAACAATATATCACTCCCGGTACAAGAATCGCAACAGGAACTAAAATCAAATCCACAAGACATTCATACAACATTTAAACGGATTTCAAGAAATATCACAAAACACCCCCCGAAAATACGGCACACAAACGATATACCTCACAGAGGCCCGAATCACGACCGGTAAAACGACGGACAGCGCATCCGTCAGGCATACAACGGAGGTGGGACCGCTTGGATTCTTTATCACTGGGGGCACTGGACGCTCCATTCACGAAAGAGACGCCCCGGGACGACTTTGACGTCGAGTCCTTGATCCATCGGATCCGGGACGGCGAGACCGAACTCCGGGAACTGCTGATCGCACGCACCATGCCGTTCATCCGAAGCCGTGTCATGCGGTTGCTGGGCACCCGGCAGATCGACGACACCGACGAACTGAGCGTCGCCATCCTGGCGTTCAACGAGAGTATCGACCAGTACAAGGCATACGAGCCGGGAAGCTTTCTCCGGTTCGCCGCCACCGTCATCAACCGCAGGATCATCGACCATCAGCGCCGCATGAAACGCCAGACACGCGCGCTCCCCTTCAGCAGTGTCGAATTCGAGGATGGCCTGCCGTTCGAGGAAAGCCGTTTTGCCGCTTCACCATCCGACTTTGTCGGAGACATCGAGATCGAGGAGGAGATCGCTTTGCTGGAAAACCGTCTCGCCAACTTCGGCATGAAGGTGGAGGACATGCACAAGGAGACACCGAAGCATACCGATTCCCGGATTCTGTGTGTGGCGGCCGCCCGCCGCATCATCGCGGAACCGGCCATGGTGACCTCACTGTATGCCAGCCGCCGCCTGCCGGTCGCGGAACTCGCGCTCAAGACCGGACTTCACCGGAAGACCATCGAAAAGAACCGCAGGTTCATCATCCTGCTCGTCCTCCTGCTCGACAGTGAATTGGAGGTCATCAAATCCTACATAGACTCGTTCTATGGCCAGGGCGCAAAGAGAGGTGTACAGCCATGAAAGGATCACTCAAGGGGATCGTCATGAAAATCGACGACGGAATCGCCCATGTTTTCACCAATGACTGCCGCATGGTCGTCACCCCCGCCACACCGGATATGGTTGTTGGCAAGGAGATCACCGCCGGGACTCCGGCAGCGGAAAACACGCCGGTGCGGAACCGGATCCTGACCCGGACCTTTGTGCGTGCCGCCGCGGCTGCCGCCGCCGTCCTGCTGGTCATCGCCGGCGTGGTCGCCTACCCTTCGCTGATCGACCGGATCAAGCCGACACAGGCCGGCGCACTGGTCTCCATCGACATCAATCCCAGTCTGCAGCTGCGCCTCGACGAAGAATTGACCGTCCATGACGTCTTTCCGATCGATGACGACGCCCGTACACTCGTCAAGACCATCGACCTCCGGAACCTGTCGTTTGAAGACGCGATGACACTCTGGGTCGCGGCGGCCAAAGCCCACGGCATGGGCGGAGACGGCAATGTCCTGGTCACCGCGCTGTACAACGGGGACGGCAACGAGCTCAGGAACCGGTTGAGCGCTCTCGCCATCGACGGCGTCAAACTGACGATCCGAAGCGAGGACGTCGACAACGTCGACAAGAACGAAATCCTGCTGAGCGCCACGAGCAACGGCCTGTCGGTCGGACGCCAGATGATCCTTAGCGATCTCGAGGGAAGCGACATCGACCTGTCCGCGCTGGATATCGCGGATTTCCCGCTGGGGCAGCTGATCGACTACCTCAACTCAATGGAAAATCCGACCCCGACACCGACGGCGACCATGCCGAAGTCGACCGTACCCACCCCGACACCGACTCCGATGCCGACCATGCCCCCGACCCCGACGCCCACGCCGGAGCCGACCCCGACACCCGAGCCGACCGCCGCGCCGCAGCCGACGACACCGCCGACCGCACCGCCGACGGAAGCCCCCTACAACAACCGGTTCACCGTGACGGACAACGGAGCCGGGCTGACGCTCAGCTGGGGCATCTCGCCCGAGGGAAGGAAGCTCAATTACTACAAGGTCGTGATCTCCGCGTCGGACAGCACGCCGATGTATTCGGAAAGCGGATACCAGTATGCGCTCGACCGGGCTACGACCTCCTGCACCATCGACAACTCCTGCAAATACAACGGCGGAGACTTCAACGGATACCTGACCCCCGGCCAGAACTACTATTTCGCCGTCACGTATGTGTTCAGCGACGGCAAGGTGTCCTCGAACGTCGTGTATGCGACCTACAACGGGCCTGGCTATGTTGCGCCGGCGCTGCCGACCGGCATGCAGGTCAAGCTGACCGCGGCGAACACGCTGCAGTGGACCCGTTCATCCGTCGAGTCCGGGTTCAAGTATTACAAGGTCGTGTTCTCCAAAACGAACGCCGCCCCGATGTATCCGGACAACGGCTACCTGTACGCGCTGAGCATCAACCAGACGTCGTGCACCTTTGCCGCCGGCCAGGGGTACAACGGAGGGGACTTCGGGGGTGCCCTGGTCGCGGGCGAGACTTATTATGTCGCTGTGACCTATGTGTATGACTTTGGAAAGACCAGCTCCACGGTGCTGCAGGTGACGGTGCCCGGCGCGGCCCCGACAACGCCCGCTCCGACCCTGACCTTGACGCAGCCGACGGCGAACACCCTGCAGTGGACGCGCTCCCCGGTCGAATCCGGATTCAGCTACTACAAGGTCGTGTTCTCCAAGACCGACTCCACGCCAATCTACCCGGACAACGGGTATCTGTACGCACTGGGCATCAACGAGATCAGCTGCAGTTTCAATGCCGGCCAGTCCTACAACGGAACCAGTGATTTTGGCGGCAGTCTGGAATCCGGCAAGACCTATTATGTAGCCATAACCTATGTCTACGATTCGGTCAAATACACCTCCAACGTTATCCAGGTGACCGTGCCGTAACCGCCGGCTCCCGCTCGACCCGTATGGAAAAGCCGCTGAACGAGGGAACGTTCAGCGGCTTTTTCTTTGTCATCGCGTACGGTCAGATCTGCTTGCGGTAGTATGCGCATTCGCCGTCGTCGCGGACCTGTTCAAAACCCAGCGCCAGGTGCGCGAAATGGCTGCCCAAACGCCAGAGGTCGGCGTCCGACGCGATCTCGCGGATTCCGGCCTCCTGCAGGTGCCGGATCGCGGCGTCGACCAGAGCGCGTCCCACCCCCTGGCCGCGCAGGTCCGGATCGACATACCACCCCTCGATGTAGCCGACGGGGGCGTGTCGGGTGAAATCCAGCCGCGGGTATACGGTCAGTTCGAGAAACCCGCCTGGCCGGCCATCCGGCCGGACGGCCGCGAAGACCGTCCAGGACAGTTCGTCCTTGTAGAATGTTTTACCGGCAAGGATCAGTAGCGCTTCCTTGCGCAGGATGTCCGGATCGTGCGCGGGCCAGAGCGCCGCCCGCATCCGGTGGTACTCTTCGGTTTCCTCCCCGGTCGGCCGGAGGATCCGGATCTCCATGCGACGGTCCACCTGCTGTCAGCCCGCGACCGGCTCGTCCCGGCCGACGGCCGAGACGTCGGCCGAATCCTCGGCGGCTGAGCCGGCGAACTGCGCCTGGTAGAGATCCGCATAGAACCCCTTTTTCTCCAGGAGCTCGTCATGGCTCCCCTGCTCGATCACGCGGCCCTGGTTCATGACCAGAATCGTGTTCGCGTTGCGGATCGTGGACAGGCGATGCGCGATGACAAAGCTGGTGCGCCCCTGCATCAGCCGCGACATGGCGAGCTGGACGATGACCTCGGTGCGGGTGTCGACGGAACTGGTCGCCTCGTCCAGGATGAGCACGCGCGGTTCCGCGAGGAACGCGCGGGCGATCGTCAGCAATTGTTTCTGGCCTTGCGAGATGTTGGCCGCCTCGTCCTCCAGCACCGTGTCGTAGCCGTCGGGCAGCGTGCGGACAAAATGGTCCACATAAGCGGCACGCGCGGCCTCCCGGATCTGCTCCTCGGTGGCGTCTTCGCGGCCGTAGGCGATGTTTTCGCGGATGGTTCCGTGGAACAGCCAGGTGTCCTGCAGCACCATGCCGATCGGGCGGCGCAGGCGTTCGCGCGGCATCTGGCGGATGTCGGTGCAGTCCATGAGGATGACGCCCTTGTCGATGTCGTAGAAGCGCATGAGCAGGTTGACGAGCGTGGTCTTGCCGGCGCCGGTGGGGCCGACGATCGCCACGGTCTGGCCGGGCTCGACGTGCAGGTTCATGTCCTCGATCAGGGGTTTGTCGGGCAGGTATCGGAACGAGACGTTTTCAAACCGGACGTCGCCCTGGCATTCCGCGGCTTCCGTCGCGGCCGGCAGTTCGACATCGGCGGGTTCTTCGGCCTCGTCCATCAGCTCGAACACCCGCTCGGCGGACGCGACCGTGGACTGGATGGCGTTGAAGATGCTCGCGGTCTGCGCGATCGGCTGGGTGAACTGGCGGGCATACTGTATGAACGCCTGGATGTCTCCGAACGAGACCGTCCCCTGCGCGACCCGGATGCCGCCAACGACGCAGACGATGACGTAGTTGAGATTGTTGATCAAGGTCATCATCGGCATGATGACGCCCGAGATGAACTGTGCCTTGAACGACGACGAGAACAGCTTTCCGTTGTGCCCGTCAAAACGCTTGACCGCTTCTTCCTGCTTGCCGTACGCCTGAACGACCCCGTGCCCGGAGAACATCTCCTCGATATGGCCGTTCAGATCGCCGGTGCTCGCCCACTGGATCGCGAACTGTTTTTGAGACCGCTTGGCGATGGTCATCGCGACGATGGCCGACAACGGGAGCGTGACCAGGGAGACCAGGGCCAGCAGCGGGCTGATCGAGACCATCATGATCATGATGCCGATGATGGTCAGCACCGCCGTGATGACCTGCGTGATGCTCTGGCTCAGCGTCTGCTGGATGTTGTCGATGTCGTTCGTGACGCGGGACAGCAGGTCGCCGCGCGGCATGCCGTCGAAGTACCGCAGCGGAAGGCGGTCCAGCTTTTCATCCACCCGTTTCCGAAGCGTGTAGACCGTCTTCTGGGTGATTCCGGCCATGACATAGATCTGGAACCAGGAAAAGAGCGCGCTGACCAGATAGACCCCGAGAAGGATCAGGAGGATCGTGCCGATCGCTCCGTAGTCGACCTTGCCGCCGATCACGATGTCCATGCCGGACAGCATTTTCGCGATGCGGCTGCCGCCGGAGGAGAATCCTTGGATCATTGCGGTCAGCTGTCCGGCATCCATTTGGGAGAACATCGCGGTGATGGGAGCCAGCTTGGGGTTTCCCAGCGACTGGACATAGGCCGCCGCCGCCGCGGGGTCCGCCCCGCCGGGTTGGTTCGCCATGGCGGTCAGTTCGTCGCTGCCGATGGTTTCCAGCATCAGCAGCAGGGTCTCCTTGTCCATCCAGGCCGGTACGGTGCCGCCGAACGACTTCTCGAGCTGGCCGGTGACCACGTTGCTCATCACGCCGTTGAACAGGATGTTGGTGGCGCGGCCCAGGATCTTGGGGCCGGCGATGTTGAACGCGACGCTGAGGACGGCGGCGACCAGCACGGCCACCAGACCGACGCGGTAGGGCGCCAGGTAGCGGACCAGCCGCCGGAGGGTGCCCTTGAAGTTTTTCGCCTTCTCGACCGGGGTGCCCATGCCCATGGGACCGCCCATGGGGCCGCGGGGCGGACGACGGGTGGAAGCCGGTTTCGGGCTGGATTCACTGCGGCTCATGCGATCACCTCCCCGGTCATCGTGCCGGCCGGTTCGAGCGAATCGTCGCTCTCTTTCTTGTTCCATTGCGAGGACACGATCTCCTGGTACACCGCGCAGGTCGCGAGCAGCTGCTGGTGCGTGCCCATGCCGGCAATGGCGCCCTCGTCCAGGACGATGATGCGGTCGGCATGCAGGACCGTGCTGATCCGCTGGGCGACAATGAGGACGGTCGCGTCGCGGGTTTCGCGGCGCAGCGCGGAACGCAGGTCGGCCTCGGTCCGGAAGTCGAGCGCGGAAAAGGAATCGTCGAAGATGTAGACCTCGGGCCTTCGCACCACCGCGCGGGCGATGGCGATGCGCTGGCGCTGCCCGCCGGAGACGTTGGTGCCGCCCTGTTCGATCTCGGAAGCGATACCGTCCGGCATCTGCCGCACGAAGTCGGCGGCCTGCGCGACCTCGAGCGCGTGCAGGACCTCGTCGTCGGATGCGTCCGGACGGCCGTCACGGATGTTGTCCGCGATGCTGCCGCGGAACAGGAACGCGCGCTGCGGCACAAAGCCGATGCGGCTGCGCAGGTCGGCCAGGCCGAGCTGCCGGATGTCGACGCCGTCCAGTTCGATCGACCCTTCCGTGGCGTCGTAAAAGCGCGGGATGAGGTTGATCAGCGTGGACTTTCCGCATCCGGTCGATCCGACGATCGCGGTGACCTCGCCCGGACGGGACGTGAACCCGATGTCGCAGAGTACCGGGTCCTCGGCGCCCGGATAACGGAATCCGACCCCGTGGAAGGCCAGCGTTCCGCGGTTTTCCGGTGAGGGGACGACCGGTTTCTCCGGATCGTGGATGGTCGGCCGGACCTCGAGCACCTCGTTGATGCGCTCGCCGGAAGCGACCGCGCGCGGCGCCATGACGAGCATCATGACCGCCATGATCACCGCCATGAGGATCTGGATGACATAGGTGAGGAACGCCGTCAGGTTTCCGATCGGCATGCCGGCCTCGACCCGCTTGGATCCGAACCACAGGATCGCGACCGACGTCAGGTTGAACAGCAGCATCATGACCGGCATGATGATCGCGAACAGGTGGCCGATCCGGACGCCGACCTCGGTCAGGTCCCGGTTGGCCTCGTCGAACCGGGCCGTCTCATAGGTGGTCCGGACGAAGGCGCGGATGACGCGCACGCCGCTCAGCTTCTCGCGCATGACCCGGTTGACGCGGTCGATGCGCTTCTGCATCGACTTGAACAGCGGCAGCGCCCGCCGGATCAACAGCCCGATGACGATCAGCATGACCGGCAGCACGACGGCGATCAGGCTCGTCAGCCGGACGTCCTGCCGCAGTGCCATGACCACCCCGCCGATCATCATGATCGGGGCGCCGAGCATCATGGTCAGCGCGATGTGCACGAGCATCGTCACCTGCTGAACGTCGTTGGTGCCGCGCGTGATCAGGGACGGCGCGCCGAACCGGTCGATCTCGGCCTGCGAAAAGCTTTCCACATGGCGGAAGACCCGGCTGCGCAGGTCGCGGCCGAAGGACATCGACGTGAAGGAACTCAGGTAGGTTGCGAAAATGGAGACTCCGGCCAGCGCGAGGGAGACCAGAAGCATGACCCCGCCCTTGCGCAGGATGAAGCCGGTGTCCCCCTGGGCGATGCCCGTGTTGATGATTTCCGCATTGAGATCGGGCAGGTAGAGGTTGGCCAGCGACTGCGCGGTCAACAGGACGAAGACCAGCGCGATGCGCCAGCGGTTGGGTTTGAGCATACGGAACAGCTTGAACATGGAACGCCTCCTGGCGGTGATATGCCGTGCGTGTCTTCAGTTCTTGTCTTCGGTCAGGCGCCGCAGGGCCCACGCCATGTTCTCTCCCAGGGTGACCATGGTGTCCATTCCTTCGGCATCTTTTTCAAAGTCGCCCTTTTCGAGCGCGAGCGTCATGTTCCAGTAGATGGAACCCGGGACGACCATCTCGTTGATCCCGAAAAAGAAGTTGATCGCGGCGTAGGTGAAGTTGGCGCCCGAGCGCCGGACCGCCACGACGGCCGCACCGACCTTGCGGCGCAGGAAGCCGCCGTTCGCGCCGGCGACGAACCCGCACCGGTCGATGAGGGCCTTGACTTCGGTCGTCACGTTGGAGTAGTACGTGGGCGACCCGATCAGGATGCCGTCGGCTTCGGCCATTTTCGCGATGATCTCGTTCATGCCGTCATCCGTCACGCACCGCATGTTGTGCGCGCGCCCGCAATACCCGCAGTCGCGGCATCCGGCGTATGTCTTCCCGCCGAGCTGGATGAATTCGGTTTCGATGCCGTCCTTCTCAAGGACGGACAGGACGGAACGGAGCGCATGAGCCGTGTTGCCGTCCGGTTTGGGACTGCCGTTGATGGCGATGACTTTCATGATCCCCTCGCTTGTTTCACTGCTGAATTAGTTTCTAGACACTATACACTCCATTCCAGTATCTTGTCCAGAAAGGCATGGAGCTCGATGGTTTCCGGATGGGAAAACAGCCGTTCTGCCGGTCCGGCCTCGACCGCGCGGCCTGCGGACAGGAACAGCACCTGGTCACAGGATTTGCGGGCGAACCCCATCTCGTGGGTGACCAGGATCAGGTTGAGGCCGTCGGACTTGAGTTCCGCGATCATGTCCAGCACTTCGGCCGTGAGCTCGGGATCGAGCGCGGAAGTCGGTTCGTCGAGCAGCAGGAGCCGGGGCCTGACAGCGATGGCACGCGCGATCGCGATGCGCTGCTGCTGTCCCCCCGAAAGCTCGACCGGGTATTTGTGCCCGTCGTTCTCGAGGGCGAAGCGCCGCAGGTAAACCATGGCGGTCTCGACCGCTTCTTCGCGCGTTTTTCCAAACACATGGATGAGCGGCAGCGTGATGTTCTCAAGCGCGGTCAGGTGGGGAAACAGCCCGCGGCTCTGGAAGACGAATCCGATCGTTCGCTGGTATTCCTGCAGGCCACGGCCCGTCCAGGAGACCGACTGGCCGTCCAGCCGCATGGCGCCGCCGGTCGGTCCGATCAGCCCCGCGATGACGCGGAGCAGCGTAGACTTGCCGCCGCCGGAAGGCCCGATGACCGCCAGCGCCTGGAAATCCGCCGCGAACGTCAGGTCGTCCAGGATGTCCGGACCGGCCGCGAACGCCAGCCGGATGCCGTCCAGTTCAAGTCGCATAACGGTACTTCCTTTCCAGCCACTTGGTCGCCAGCGAGACCGGGAAGGTCAGCGCGAAATACAGCACACCCAGCGTGAAGTAGTTCTCGAACAGCGCGAACGTCGCGGAGCTGACCTCGGCGGTGGCCTGGGTCAGCTCGATGAGCGCGATGACCGACAGCAGCGAGGAGTCCTTGATGATCGAGGCGAACTGTCCGGCCAGCGCGGGCAGGATGCGGATGATGAGCTGTCGGAACACGACCAGCCGGAACGTCTGCGCCCGGGTCAGCCCGATGGCGCGCGCGATTTCGGTCTGCGAGCTCTCGATGGAGGCCAGTCCGCCCCGGATGATCTCCGAAATGTAAGCCCCCTCGAAAATCGACAGGATGATGATGCCGGCGACGTACCGGTTGTCCACCCCCCAGGCCGTACCGATAATGTAAAAGAAAAGGTAGATCTGGACCAGCAGCGGCGTACCGCGGATGAATTCGACGTAGCCGCGCGCAAGGTAGGACAGAAACAGCACCCGGGAGCGCAGACCGAGCGCGGCGATCGTGCCGAGCGCCACGCTGGCGGCCAGGCTGAACACCGCTATGACGACGGTCATGCCAAAGCCCTTGGCCAGGCGCAGGCGGTACTCCCATACGACGCCGAACCGCAGGTCCAGGCCCAGCCGCCGCGTCGTGATCCACAGGAACGTCATGACACACAAGAAGACAAGAAGGCCGTTGAAGGCCTTCTTGGCATTCGAGTCTCTTGCGCTTCGCAGGAACAGTCCGGCTTTCATGCGGTCACTCCCGGGATGCCGCGTGCCGGCATCAAGGCTTCTCAAAGAAGAATTTGAGGTTGTTATCGCGGAAGAACGCCTTCTCCTCCGCCATGAACTGGTCGCCCAGGCGGTCAAAGCCGCCGTCGGCGCGGTACTTTTCGATGAACAGGTTCATCTTGGACACCAGGTCCGCGCTGCCCTTTTTAAAGGCGGCCCCCCATCCCTCGGCCTGCTGGCCCGGGATATAGACGACACGGGTGTTCGCCTGGAACTGCATATAGTTCTGGTAGATTGAAAGCTGGTCATACATGAACGCGTCGGCCTTGCCCTGGTCGACTTCCAGGACGCAGGCGGAGACGTCGGCCAGCTGCCGGATCTCGACGAGCGGGAAGGTCTTCTGGGTGTAGGTCACCGCGGACGTTCCCTTCTTGGCCGCGAGGACCATGTCTTTCTGGTTGAAATCTGCGGCCGCCGCGATGCCGGAGTCCTTGTTGACCAGCAGCGCCAGGTAGGCCCAGGCATAGGGGTCGGAGAAATCGATGACCTTGGCGCGCTCTTCGGTGATTGTCATGGAGGAGATCACCATGTCCACCTGCCCGGTCTGGAGCGCGGGGATGAGGCCGTCCCAGGCGATGTTCTGGATCTCGACCGGCCGGCCGAGGTACTCGCCGAACGCCTTGGCGATCTCGACGCTGACACCCGACGGATTGCCGCCGGCGTCCTTCGTCTCGAATGGCGGGTAGGCCAGTTCCATTCCGACCTTGAGCGTGTCGGACGCTTTTTTGGCACAGGCCGGGAGCAGCGCCGCGCAAAGGACCAGCATCAGGATCAGCGCGGTCGCACGGGTCAGGTTCGATGATCGTTTCATAAGGGTCCTCCTCGTTTGTTTGGATCCGGCG
>CAZNGQ010000003.1:0-27159 GCA_964572095.1 uncultured Oscillospiraceae bacterium | reverse complement strand
TGCCGAAACGGTTGCGCGTCACAGCAGGCATCCCGGCGTAGTAGTCATCCGTATAGGTGGCGAGGACTTCAGCGCCCCGGTTATGCACCACTTCGCAGAGATCCTGCACCGGGTATGTCCCCTTAAGCTCGAGATCGCTTAAGACAAATGTGATCGCGTTGGACTGGCCGGGATACAGCGCGTCGATTTCCTCCGCCCAGATCCCTGTCACATCCATCAGGCCGTCACCGGGGAATCCGCCGAGAAAGCACAGATCCGTGGCATCCGCATATCCGGTGAGATACGTGGTCACCAGCGTGCCCCCGTTTTTCACGAAATCCGCCAGCCGCTGGCCCACGCCGGGACGTAGCATGTAAAGCATCGGCGCGACGATCAGGCGGTAGCGGGTGAAATCACAGTCCATGTTGATGACGTCCGTGTTGGCGCCAAGCTTCCAAAGCGCGCGATGATGGGCTTTGCAGGTTTCTTCGTACTTCCGCTCCCGGTTGATGCCCTGCAGGTCCTCGATCGCCCAGCGGTTTTCCCAGTCGAACAGTACGGCAACCTGCGAACGGGTGTGCGTGCCGGCGACTTCTTCCAAACGGCTAAGGGCGTCCCCCACCTGGGCGACTTCGCGGAAAACACGGGTATGCTCGTGGCCGACATGGTCGACGACCGCGCCGTGGAGCTTCTCGGAGGATCCGCGGCTCTTGCGCCATTGGAAGTACTGGACCGTGTCCGATCCGTGCGCGACGGCCTGCAGCGATGACAGGAGGTGCATGCCGGGCCGTTTGGGGCGGTTGACCGGAGACCAATTGACCTGGCTGGGGGTGCTTTCCATGAGCATCCAGGACCGGCCGCCCTTGATGCTGCGCATCAGGTCATGGGCGAATGCGGTGTCGGCCGCCACTTCCCAGTCCTTGCGGTCCTCGGCGTGCCAGCGCGGGTAGCTGTCCCAGGAGACGACGTCGAGGTGGTCGGCAAACGCCCAGTAGTCCAGCCCGGGATAGGTCCCCATGAAGTTTGTCGTGATCGGGATATGCGGGGTGGTCTGCCGGAGCGGCTGGATCTCGTTCAGGAAAAACTGGACGGTGTTCCAGGTCGTGAACCGTTTCCAGTCGAGCGTCAGGCCATGCAGCGAGTGCTCGCCGTGCGGCGCGGGGGATTCGATCTGCTCGAACCGGTCGAACCGGTGACTCCAGAAATCCGTCCACCAGGCGCTGTTGAGCTTATCGATGTCGTTGTTGTAGCGCATCCGCAGCCAGACGCGGAAGGACTCCTGGCACAGCGGGCAATGGCACTCTCCCCCGTACTCGTTGGAGACGTGCCACATGGCGATGGCCGGATGGTCCTTGTACCGCTCCGCCAGCGCCTGGTTGATGGCGCGGGTCTTCTCGCGGAAGACCGGCGAGGACATGCAGTGGTTGTGCCGCTGTCCGTGCAGGTTGCGGACGCGGTCGGGGCCGACGCGCATCGCCTCCGGGTACTTCTCGTCCAGCCAGGCCGGGCGTGCGCCGGACGGGGTCGCCAGGACGACCTGGATCCCAGCCGCGTACAGCCGCTCCAGGGTCTCGTCCAGCCAGGTGAAGTCGTACCGGCCCTCGACCGGCTCCAGTCTCCGCCAGGAAAAGATCCCCACGGTGGCCTCGTTGATCCCGGCCAGTTTCATGAGACGGATGTCTTCCTTGAGGATGTCGGGGCTGGCCAGCCACTGGTCGGGATTGTAGTCCCCGCCGTGCAGCATGCCATGGACCTTGGGCGCGATGGTGGATCTGCGTATCATGCGAATGTCCTCCTCCAGGTCTTCCGGTCAGCGGTTCCGCACCCTATCGAAAAAGACGCGCCCGCATCGCTATCGGCGCAGGCGCGTCCATTTACCCTCTTGCCCGATCCCGTCAGACGTTGGCGACGGGCAGGTCCTTGACCTCAAAGTAGCTGTTGAGCTGCTCGATCAGGGAATCGCAGTCAAGTCCGTGAACCGCGCAGGCCTCTTCGATCGTCTCGCCCGACGCCATCGCGCAGCCGAGGCAATGGAGCCCATTGCGGAAAAAGATCGGGATGGTGCCCTGGTCCATTTTGAGGACGTCGCTGATGATCATGTTTTTGTCTACAGACATAGTACCCTCCGTTTTGCGAATCCGGTTCGCATGTTCCCGTTTTTGAATCGATTTATTCTACACCATCCGTCGGATGCAGACAACCGATCTGCGCTGTCTATCCCTGTTTCCGGTATTCGTTCCTACCGGTACGATACAGGTCGTTTCCGAGGCTGTCGATAACCACGGTTACAGGAAACCGCTCGACCCGGATGCGCCGGAGCGCTTCGGTGCCCAGATCCTCGAAGGCGACGACCGAGCTTGCGACGATATGTCCCGCCAGCAGGGCGCCGGCTCCGCCGGTGGCGCCCAGGTAGACCGCGGTATGCGTTTTCATCGCTTCGACCACCTCGGGCGAACGCTGGCCCTTGCCGACCATTCCGCGCAGTCCGAGCGCGATCAGCCGGGGTGCGTACCGGTCCATGCGGCCGCTGGTCGTCGGACCGGCGGATCCGATCGGGCGGCCCTCCGGAGCGGGGCACGGACCGCAGTAGTAGATCACCTGGTCCCGAAGATCGACCGGCAGCGGCTCGCCGCTGTCCAGCAGCCCGATCAACCTCTTGTGCGCGGCGTCGCGGGCGGTGTACATCTCGCCGGTCAGCAGCAGGAGGTCGCCGGCCCGCAGGCTGGCGGCGGTCGTTTTGTCCAGGGGGAGTCGGATTTCGAGTGCGGCCATGGGGCTCTCCTTGTCGGATCCTCGCATCGGAGATGCGGAGGAGTGTTTACAGTGTGGCGTGCGCGTGCCGTGTCGCGTGGCAGCTCATGTTGAGCGCCACCGGCAGCCCGGCGATATGGGTCGGCGCGGTCTCGATCGCCAATCCAAGGGCGGTGACCGTTCCGCCGTATCCGGCCGGGCCGATGCCCAGGTCGTTGACCTGCCGCAGCAGGCTGTCCTCCAGACGGGCGATATGGGGCAGCGGCGAACGGGAGCCAAGGGGGCGGAGGAGGGCGGTCTTGGCCAGATAGGCGACCTGCTCGAACGTGCCGCCGATCCCGATGCCGACGATGATCGGCGGGCAGGGATTCGCGCCCGCGCGGTCGACGGTCTCCAAAACGAACCGGCGGACGCCCTCTTCGCCGTCGGACGGGCTGAGCATGCGGACGGCGCTCATGTTCTCGCTGCCGAACCCCTTTGGCGCCACGGTGATGCCGAGGCGGTCGCCGGGGACGATGTCGATGTGCAGGACGGCGGGCGTGTTGTCGCCGGTGTTGTCTCGCAGGAGCGGATCCGCGACGACCGAGGACCGCAGCAGGCCCTTCCGGTAGCCCTCGGCCACGCCTGCGTCAACGGCGGCACGCAGGTCGCCGCCGACCAGCCGGACATCCTGGCCAATAGCCAGGAACACGACCGCCATGCCGGTATCCTGGCAGATCGGCAGCCGAGATTCGCGGGCGAGGTCGGCGTTGGCGCACAGCTGGGTCAGGATCTCGCGCCCGGTTTCGGAGGCTTCGCGCCCCCGGGCTTCATCGAGCGCTGCGCGTACGTCGCCGGGAATCAGGACGTTCGCTTCGACGCACAGACGGGATACCGTATCACGGACCATCCCGACATCGATCGTTCTCCATGGTGCGGGAAATGGCTTTTCCATGCATGTTCTCCTGATGATAGTGTTGAAAAATACAAGGTCTTGTTCGCCTATTATACGGTTTTTTCGTTAAATTTTTGTGGAGAATCCCATAATGCTTAGAAATAAGCCTGTTTCCGGCACTCCGGTATTGACAGCCAAAGAATGTTGATATCATAATATGGCATGAAATTCACCCCTGAGGAGGCCAGAACATGAACAAATCCGAAATGGTCGATGCCGTCGCCAAGGCAACCAAAATCAGCAAAAAAGACAGCGAAGCCGCAGTCAACGCTTTTCTGGACACGGTGACGAAAACACTCATGAAGGGCGACAAGGTCGTTCTTGTCGGGTTCGGCACCTTTGAGGTCAAGAAACGCGCTGCTCGTATCGGACGCAACCCGAGCACCAAGAAAGCCATGAACATCCCCGCCTCCAAGGCGCCGGTTTTCAAGGCAGGCAAGGGTCTCAAGGAAAAGGTCAACAAGTAACAACCGTTTACGGGTAGAAACCCCCGGCCAGTGGCCGGGGGTTTTTTCGTTACCCGCCCACCCGATCGCTGCCGCCAAACCCCGGACCCGCCGCAGACGTCTCCCCTACCAATGCCAGCGGCGGCCCGTCTCCCCTCGCGTCGTACTCCGTGCCCGCCATCTCCTCGGCAAGCCGCATGGCCGTCTCCCGCAGCGTATGGATCGCCAGGCTGTTGGTCATCGGACGCAGCCCGCCGCCGGACAGCCGGATGCTGTAGCGCAGGTCGCGCTCGATCCGCTTCGGCGTCGTGCGAAAGTATGTCGCGGCCGCTGGATAGAGCGTCTTGCTCACCGGCCAGGGATCGATGCCCTCCCGGATGGACAGCACGATCATCATGTGCAGGTATCGATACCCCTTGAGATGCGTCGACAGGCCGGCCTCGGCCAGGGCGCGGCTGACCGCCTGCTCCAGGACGGGGTTGATCAGCCGCCGCCGCTCGCCGTCAAGACGGATGGCGTATCCCGCGGTGTCCAGAATGTTGCGCGCGGCAAACGCCGTCCCCTTGCGCCCGTCGACGAGGTAGTGCATGCGCCCCGCCGTGTCGGCAAAGCCCAGGCAACCCTTGCGGCGCAGCAGGTCGCTGACCTGCGACAGGACATCGCGGTCGCTGGATGCCACGAAAAAGCCGAAATTGTCCTCCGGTACCAGATGATTCTCCATATGGATCCCCTCCCCCGATTGCTGGTGAAGTCCATTTTTCCATACCGGAGAAGGGGGCTCAATAGGATATATGCGTGATTGCCGCGGATTTATTTCGTTGTGTTGCCGACCGGCTCGATACGGAGGATCATCCGGCTGCGCGGTGCGATCGTCACCCGGTAGGCGCCGCCTTCGACCGGAGTGTCCTCCCAGGGGGCGTATGTCAGTCGACGGCCGTCGATCCGGACGCTGTTCCACCCGGTGACGCGTTCCACCGTGACGGTTTGCGCAGTCAGTCCGCCCAGTGCCAGCCGCTCGGCGTCCAGGATGCGGGGAATGGTGAATAGAACGGAAAACACGACCATCGTAACGGCCGCGATGACGGGCAGCAGATAAAAGAACGATCGGCGGATCCGGTTCCTGCGGTTCCTGTGCGCCGAATGCAGCAGAAAGACCGTCAGCAGGGCGGATACCGTGCAATCTAAAACCAGAAGCAGGAAAAAGTAGAACATACGGGTCTTCCTCCTTCCGGTAGTATAGCATAGCGCCAAACCGCACCGGATTCGCTTGACAGGAGAACGGTCTGCCTGTAATGTTAGCTCAGGCTAACTGTTAGCCTCGGTTAATTGTTAGACGCAGCTAACCACATCACACGACACAAACCCGACCAGGAGGAGAGTCCCATGCAGATTTCATTGTCCGGCATGCGCCCGGGACAGACCGGCATTGTCGTATCCATCGGCGATACCGGCGCGTTGCGCCAGCGGCTGATCGCGATGGGGGTCACCCCCGGAGCCGAGGTCCAGCTGCGCAAATTCGCCCCGCTGGGCGATCCGATGGAGATCCGGATCCGCAGCTACGAGCTGTCCATACGCCGCCGGGACGCGGCGCAGATCTGCATCGATCTCCCGGAGACCGCCCTGTGATCCGCCGCATCGCCCTCACCGGCAACCCCAACAGCGGGAAGACGACCCTGTTCAACCAGCTGACCGGCACCCGGCAGACCACGGGCAACTGGCCGGGTGTCACCGTGGAAAAAAAGGAAGGCGTCGTCCGCCACTCACACGGCCACCTTTATGTCGTCGACCTGCCCGGGATCTACTCCCTCTCGCCCTACTCGATGGAGGAAGTCATCTCCCGCAACTATATTCAGGACGAGAAGCCGGACATCGTCGTCAACATCGTGGACGCGACCCATCTGGAAAGAAACCTTTATCTCACCCTGCAGCTTAAAAAGCTGGGGCGGCCCCTTGTCGTCGCGCTGAACATGATGGACGAGGTCACGGCCATGGGCGACCGGATCGACATCCCGCTCCTGTCCAGCCTGATCGGCGCCCCCGTCGTCCCCGTCTCCGCGAAGCTGGGAACGAACCTGGACGACCTGATCGGCGTCATCTGGGAAATGTCCTTCAAGGGCGATCCGGAGATCTACCCCAAGTTCGGGGGCCATCACGGGAGACACGGCCTGCAGGACGGCCACGGCCGCCGCGGTCATCCGCACAACCGGCCGGGGTTCCTGGGACATCTCCACCATCACCTGGACCATCGCGGGCAGCCCGAAGCGACGGCAGGGCGTGCGGCCGACCACGAATTCCACGACTATCACGCCTACTTCGACCACTTCCGCCACGTCGACCACTCCGAGATCCTGCAGGCGGATTTCCGCCCGGAAACCGAAGAAGAGACCGCGGCGATGTACCATGAGGCCGTGTCGATCCACGACCGCGTCTACCAGCATGCCAACGGCAAGGACGCCTTGTCCCTGTCGGACAAGATCGACCGGATCCTGACGAACCGGGTCCTCGCGCTGCCGGCTTTTCTGCTGATCATGTTCCTGGTGTTCCAGCTCTCGTTCAGCGCCGCCGTGGGCGGTCGCCTGACCGAGGGGCTGGATTATCTGTTCAACCACCTGATCGGCGGATGGGTGTCCTCCCTGTTGGACTATGCGGGAGCGGCGCCGTGGGTCGGTTCGCTGCTGGTCGGCGGGGTCATCTCGGGCGTAGGCGGCGTCCTGACGTTTGTCCCGCAGATCACGCTGCTGTTCCTGTCCCTGACCATTCTTGAGGACTCCGGCTACATGGCCCGGGCCGCCTTCATCACCGACCGGCTGTTCCAGAAACTCGGCCTGACCGGCCGCAGTTTCATCCCGATGCTTCTCGGTTTCGGTTGTACCGTTCCGGCCGTCATGGCCGCCCGCTCCCTGGGCAGCGAAAAGGAACGCCGGCTGACGATCATGATCACGCCCTTCATGTCCTGCGGCGCGCGCATGCCGATCTACGCGTTTTTCGCCGCGACCTTTTTCGTGAAAAACCAGGGGCTGGTCTCGTTCTCGATGTATGTGATCGGCATCGTCGTCGCCATCCTGTCCGCCGCCCTCCTGTCCCGGACGGTATTCCGCGGCGCGGACGCCCCGTTCGTCATCGAGCTCCCCCCCTACCGCCTGCCGGACGCCCGGTCGCTGTTTTTCCATGTCTGGGACCGGGTCAAGGACTTTGTCGTCCGCGCCGGCACGATCATTTTCGCGATGACCGTCGTCGTCTGGTTCCTGCAGTCGTTCGACCTGTCTCTTCATATGGTCGAGGACAACGCGCAAAGCATCATCGCCAGCATCGGCCGCCTGCTCGCCCATGTCCTGTCGCCGCTCGGGTTCGGGTCATGGCAGGCCGCGGTCGCCATCCTGACCGGCCTGGTCGCGAAGGAGTCGGTGGTCGCCACGCTGGAAGTGCTGTACACGCAGGCTTCTTTTGCGGCGGCGTTCACCCCGCTGACGGCATTCGCCTTCATGGTCTTCACCCTGCTGTACATGCCGTGCCTGGCCGCGTTCGGCGCGATCCGCCGCGAGATGGGCAGCTGGCGCTGGGCCATCGCCACAGCCGCGTACGGAACCGGCGTGGCCTACCTGGTCTCCCTGTTGGTTTATCAGCTTGGAAGGCTTATTCTTTAAAGGAGTGATTGTTGTGGTGTACGCTTCTTCGATGATCGTCGGACAGATCGCCGTGTACGCGGTCGTTGCCCTTGTCGTACTCGCCGCGGTCGCGGTCCTGGTCCGTTTCGTGACCCGGTCGGTCCGCAGCCTGGGCAACGGCTGCTCCTCCTGCCACGGGGCATCCGGCGGCACGGGAGGCGTACCGGCGGGCACCTGCCGGCCGACCGACTGTTCCCGTTGCCCCATGTCCTCCGGCTGCGATCCGGAAAAGAAAGGCAGAACCCCATGACGGAACAAACAGGCGGGCTCCCGCTGTCCGAATCCGTGGAAAACTATCTCGAGACCATCCTGGAGATCGAGGCGCTGCAGGACACCCCTGTCCGCTCGGTCGACATCGCCGCGCATCTGCACGTGTCGCGGGCGAGTGTCAGCAAAGCCATCCACCTGCTGCGCGAAGCCGGCATGGTGGAGTTCGGGCATTACGGCCAGGTGGCTCTGACGCCCGGGGGCCGGCAGGCCGCCGCCGAAGTACTGGAACGGCACCTGATGCTGAAGAATTTCCTGACCGGTGTCCTGGGCGTCGAGGAATCCATCGCCGACGCCGAAGCCTGCCGCATGGAGCATGCGATCGGCAGCGAAACGAAGCGGAAATGGATGGAGTATCTCCGGAGAGTCCTCTGACTGTCAGTTCTCTACGAAAAACACCGCTTTCATGATCTGGGGAACGATCGGCTGGTTTTTTGTGCCCGCGGTCTCGACGGCGCCGATCCGCTCGACGACATCCATGCCCTGCACAACCGTGCCAAATGCCGCGTAGGACCCGTCCAGCGTGTTGGACTCATCCTCAAGGCAGATAAAAAACTGTGAATCGGCGGAGTTGTAGGCCGCTTTGTCCGTACCGCTCAAACGGCCCATCGACACGACGCCCTGCGTATGGCTGAGTTTGTTGCTCACCCCGTTGTCCGAAAACTCGCCCTTGATCGCCTTGCCGGAACCTCCCGTGCCGTCGCCGTTCGGACATCCGGCCTGGATTACAAAGTCGTGCACGACGCGGTGGAAAGTCAACCCGTTATAGAAACCGGCACCGATCAGCGTCGAGATATGGTCGACCGTGATCGGGGCCTCCTTGTCGTTCATCTTGATGACGATCGCACCGCCGCCCTCCATGACGATGGCAAAGGTGTCCGTCGGAGCGGACGCGACCCGGTAGCCGTACAAGTCCTCGTCGCCGACGGCGGCCGCGATCTGTGCGGGATCGATGTCCTGGGGCCAGTTCCACTCCGGGGATTCGGAACAGCCGGACAGCGGGACGGCGAGCAGCAGGACCAGCAGGGCGATGGCCAGTACCTTGGTACCGGCGGCATGAAAACGTGCCATCAGGGAGTCCTCCTTGTAATGGATGCGGAATTTACTATATCATAGAGCGCTCCCGTATGTAATCTCCTGACCAGGAGCGATATAATCGGGACGGCGGCCGGGAGTCATTCCGGTGCCAGGATGGATGGATTTCAAAATGAGGCAGGTTGTGGCGGGAGAGTCGGATCAAGGCCGCGGACTGGTGCGTTTTCTGTGCGTACGCTTTCCGGCGCTGACTCCGGGTGCGGTATACAAAGCCCTGCGCAAAAAGGATATCCGGATCGACGGCCGCCGGGTGTCCGCCGACTGTGCGCTGTCCCCGGGCGAAGTGGTCTCCGTCTACCTCCCGGACGATATCCTGGGTGTCGGCACCGCCGAGCCGGATCCGGTCGAAACGGATGCGGCCACCGCAGCCAAACCGTCTACCGCGCCCTCCATCGTCATCCCCGTGGTCTACCGCGGGCCCGACCTGCTTATTGTAGACAAACCGCAAGGGATCGCCGTGCACACCGGAGCGGGAATCCGGGAGGGCGCGCTGGTGGATCTGCTGCGGGAAAGGCTTCAGGACGACAGCCTGACCCTATGCCATCGCATCGACCTGGGCACCGGCGGCCTGGTCATGCTGGCGTTCGGGCCGGAATCGCTCGGCGCCGCCCTGGATGTCATGAAACGGGGATTGCTGACCAAGCGCTACCGCTGCCTGGTGCGCGGCCGCTGGGATGCGCCCGGCTCAGCGTCCGACGGGTTCTGCACGCGAGAGGCCTGGCTGGAAAAGCCGAAAGGCGGCGGCCGCGTCTATATCCATGACAGTGACGCCCCCGGACGGGTGTCCGTCGTCACGCGGATCCGGAACCTGCGCCTGTTTCCGGATGCCGGCCCGGACGGCGAGCCGGTCTCCGAGCTCGAAATCGAGCTGGGCACGGGCCGGACGCACCAGATCCGCGCTCACCTGGCCTATCTTGGCCATCCTGTGCTGGGCGACGGCATGTACGGGCGCAATGCGTACAACCGGCACTTCCGCGATGTCGACGGCGGCAGGATCGTACGCCAGCAGCTTTTCGCCACATGCCTGGCGTTTGGGAAAATCGAAAAAAACCACCGGCTGGCCTATCTGGCCAACCGGCGGTTCGAGATCGATCCCGGGTATTCCGTCGCTTTCGGCGGGACGCCGCCTATGGAGATCAACGGGCGGACAACGCCTGCCGGACCGTAGCGACGATCCGTTCGACGGCTTCGTCTGCCGTCCGTTCCACCATCTCGCCCGTATCGCGTGTCTTGAGCTCGACGATGCCGTCCGCCGCCTTACGCCCGATATTGACGCGCAGCGGAATGCCCAGCAGGTCGGCATCCTTGAACTTGACGCCCGGGCGCTCGTCGCGGTCATCCAGCAGCGCCTCCAAGCCGGCGTCGAGCAGGCGGTCATAGATGGACTGCGCCAGCGACATCTGTACCGGATCGGCCGCGTTGACCGGGACGACCACCGCATGGTACGGGGCGACGGCAATGGGCCAGCGAATACCGTTTTCGTCACAGTTCTGCTCGATGACCGCGGCCATCGTGCGATTGACGCCGATGCCGTAGCACCCCATGACGATCGGGTTCTTTTTTCCGCCTTCGTCCAGGAAGGTGCAGTCCAGTTTTTCCGTATAATGCGTTCCCAGTTTGAAGATATGCCCGACCTCGATGCCGCGGCACATGTCGACCGGAGCGCCGCAGTGCGGGCAGGGATCGCCGGGCATGATCGTGCGCACATCCGCGACGCGTGCGTTTTTCACGTCGCGCTCGAAATCCACGTGCACGAGATGCCGGTCGGCCAGGTTGGCGCCGGTGATGAAATCCCGCATCGCGGCGATTTCCGTATCCACGTAGACCGGGATATCGCGCTTGAGCCCGATGGGGCCTGCAAATCCGACCGGCGCGCCGGTGACGGCCGTCACGGTCTCGGCGTCGGCCAGCGCCAGCTCGATGCAGCCGAGCAGGTTGGCGAGCTTGGTCTCGTTGACCTCCCGGTCCCCGCGGACCATGACCGCGACGGTCTTGCCGTCCGCCTGGTACAGCAGGGTCTTGCCGAATCGGGCCGGGGTCGTGCCAAAGAACGCGGTCAGTTCCTCGATGGTGCGGACCGCAGGCGTGGCGACGGATTCGGTCGGGGGCGTTACGGTGACGGCGGGCTCCGCAAGCGGGGCGACGCATACCGCTTTTTCGTCGTTTGCGGCATATCCGCAGGCCGGGCAGAACGCGATGCCCGCCTCGCCGACCTCGGACTTGACCATGAACTCCTGCGAACCCGAGCCCCCCATGGCGCCGGAATCGGCGTCCACGACGATGTAGTCCAGTCCGCACCGGTCGAAGATCCGCCGATAAGCCGCGGCCATGACCTGGTAGGACTTGTCCAGCCCCTCTTCGTCCCGGTCGAAGCTGTAGGCGTCTTTCATCACGAACTCGCGGCAGCGCATGACGCCGAAGCGCGGACGCTTCTCGTCACGGTACTTGTGCTGGATCTGGTACAGGGTCACCGGCAGGTCGCGGTAGGATTGCGCGACGCTCTTGACCGTCTCGGTGAACGCTTCCTCGTGTGTCGGCCCCAGGCAGAAAGGACGCGCGTTGCGGTCCGACAACCGGAACATTTCCGGGCCGAACTTGTCCCAGCGGCCGGATGCCATGTAGAGCTCGGACGGCAGGATCGCCGGCATGATCAGTTCCTGCGCGCCGGCACGGTCCATCTCCTGGCGCACAATGGCCTCGATCTTGCGGAACGTCTTGTAACCCAGCGGCAGGAACGCGTAGATGCCGGACGCCATCTGGCGCATCAGGCCGGCGCGCAGCATCAGCTGGTGGCTGGGGATCTCCGCGTCGGCGGGAATCTCGCGCTGGGTCTTGAAAAACAGGTTGGAAACAAGCATGGCTGCTTCTCCTTGTCGGTCGGCGCTGTCGGCCGGCTGTGTCTTAGCCCTGGCAGATCCGTGCGGTTTCGTTGGCGATGGCGAGTTCCTCGTTGGTCGGCACGACCAGGACGCGCACACGGGATCCCGGCATGGAGACATCGCATTCCGTCCGGGCGGTCAGGTTCTTGTCGAAGTCGATCTCGACACCCATGAACTCCAGTCCGCTGCAGGCCCCGAAGCGTACGTCGTCGTTGTTCTCGCCGACGCCGGCGGTAAAGACGATGGCGTCCACGCCGCCCATTGCGGCGGCATAACTGCCGATGATCTTGCGGCACTGGTACTTGAAGATGTCCAGGGCCAGTGTCGCGCGGACGTTTCCGGCGTCGGAGGCGGCGTAGAGGTCGCGGAAATCGCTGCTGATCCCGGATATGCCGAGCATGCCGGATTTCTTGTTCAGGATGTCGTCCACCTGCTGCGCGGTCAGCTTTTCACGCTCCATCAGGTACATGGGGATGGCGGGATCGATGTCGCCGCTGCGGGTTCCCATGCTGATGCCGGCGAGCGGGGTCATGCCCATCGACGTGTCGATCGAACGGCCGTTCTTGACCGCGGTGATCGAGGAACCGTTGCCCAGGTGGCAGGTGATGATCTTGAGGTCTTTGATGTCCCGCCCGAGCATGTGTGCGGCGCGCTGGGCGACGTACTGGTGCGAGGTGCCGTGGAACCCGTACCTGCGGATGCCGAGCTTCTTGTACAGATCGTAGGGAATCGCGTAGGTGAAGGCCTCGGACGGCATCGTCTGGTGGAACGCGGTGTCGAACACCGCCACCTGGGGAACCCCGGGCATGGCTTCCTCGCAGGCCTCGATGCCGGTCATGTTGGGCGGGTTGTGCAGCGGAGCCAGGACGAAGCAGCTGCGGATGGCATCCTTGACCGCCGGGGTGACGAGGGCCGACGCGGCGAATTTCTCGCCGCCATGGACGACGCGGTGACCGATGGCCTCGATCTCCTCCATGCTCGCGATGACGCCGGTGCCCGGCGCGGTCAGGACCCGGAGGACTTCCTGGATGGCGATCTTGTGGTTGGGCATGTTGACGGGGATGCGCACGGCGCCGTCGCTGTTTTTCGTATGCTTGATCTGGGACGCGTCCAGGCCGATCCGCTCCGCGACGCCCCGGGCCAGCGCCTCGCCGGACGTGGTGTCGAGGAACTGGTACTTGAGGGACGAACTCCCCGCGTTGATGACAAGAATCTTCATGACTCGCTCCTTATGGATGAATACGTTCAGACCGAATGCCTTGGAAAAGGTCAGTCCATCGCCTGGACGGCGGTGATCGCCACGACGCCGACGATGTCGTCCGCGACGCATCCCCGGGAGAGGTCGTTGACCGGTTTCGCGATGCCCTGCGTGATCGGGCCGTACGCCTCGGCCTTGGCCAGGCGCTGTACGATCTTGTATCCGATGTTGCCGGCGTTGAGATCCGGGAACACCAGCACGTTGGCGGTTCCGGCTACGGTGCTTGCGGGAGCCTTGGACTTGCCGACGCCCGCGTCGATCGCGGCGTCCAGCTGCAGTTCGCCGTCGAGCTTAAGCTCCGGGGCCTTGGCCTTGGCCAGCTTTGTCGCCTCGATGACTTTTTCGGTCAGCTCGCTTTTTGCGCTGCCGTAGGTGGAGTAGGAAAGCATCGCCACGCTGGGCTCGGCGCCGGTCAGCTGGCGGAAGGATTTGGCGGAGGACAGCGCGATTTCGGAGAGCTCTTCGGCGTTCGGGTTCTCGACCAGGCCGCTGTCCGCGAACAGGAACGTGCCGTCGAGGCCGTAGGTGCAATCCGGCACGACCATCATGAAAAACGCCGAGACCAGTTTGGTGCCCGGCGCCGTGCGCAGGATCTGGAGAGCGGGACGCAGGGTGTTGGAGGTGCTGTTGATGGCGCCGGCGACCATGCCGTCGGCCTCGCCCGTCTTGACCATCATGATGCCGTAGAACAGGGGGTCCGCCATGGTCTGGGCCGCTTTTTCCGGTGTGACGCCCTTGGCCTTGCGCATCTCGTAGTACGCCGCCGCGTATTCTTCGAGCTTGCCTTCGGTCGCGGGATTGACGATCCGCGCGCCGGAGATGTCCAGTCCGGCCGCCGCTTCGCGGATGGTGGCCGCGTCGCCGATCAGGATGACGTCGGCGATCTTTTCCGCCGTGACTCTGGCCGCGGCCTCGAGCACGCGGCGATCGAGCGACTCGGGCAGGACAATGGTCTTATGGCCGGTCTTGGCCTTTGCGATGATGGTGTCGATGAATCCCATGTCAGTTCCCTCTTTTCTCTGTTTTCAACCCTATGATTATATACACAGAGTCTATGGGTGGCAAGGGTGATTGTCGCCCGTTTCTCACCGGCGCAGACACGGCGGGACCGTCAATCCAGTCCGAGCAGCGCCCAGGCGTTGTCGCTCGCCAGGATCTCGATCCGGCCGTCCTCCGTCTCGCGGAACACCGTGCCGTATGCCGGGCTCGTCCGCAGGTCGGCGACATGCCAGAGCAGCCGGTCGGCCGCCAGGTTGTAGAGTTCCTCGTCCCCCAAAATGCGGGCGATCCGGGCGACGACCGCGTAGACGGCGGGGTTTTCCGACCGGTCGAACGGTTCTCCGGAGACGATCGCATAGGAACTGCAGATCTCGCCGTCGTTGTATAGACCCCGGCGGATCCAGGCGATGCTTTCGGATCGCTGTTCACCAACCTCGCACAGGTGCAGTACGACGAGCAGGGCGTCCATCGTATCCACGACCGGTGAATCTCCGGCATAGGCGACGGTCGAGCCGGTGACGGGGTCTGCGCCCGCCCGATAGAGCGGCAGGGCGGTTCCGATATAAGCGCTGCGTATCGCTTCCAGCGAGGCGGCCGCAGCCGGTTCCCATCGGGTGTCGATGGCGGACAGCAGGCGCATGGCGTACAGGTCGAGCCCGGCCAGCGCGCAATAGGGACGGGTCTGCGGAGCGGCCGTCGCAGCGGCCGTCGAAGGCCCCGACGTGCCGGATGCCGTGGGCGCCGGGGTCGGTGTGGACAGGTTCACCGGGGTCGGCGAAGGTCCGGGCAGCACCACGTCCGCGTCGGGAGGCACGCCCAGCCTGCCGCCAGCGTCCAGCAGCGCTCCCGATCCCCGGCGGATCTCAGCGGCAAGATCCTTGCCCCCCCATGCGGAGTAAGCCTCGGCCATGGCCCGGAGGGCGTCGAGCGATGCCCGGTTTCCGGCCGGGCGGCCGTCAGACTCCAGCAGGCGGCCGGACGGGTCGGTGCGCTGCTCTGTCAGGTACTTGTATAGACGCTGGAAATCCCCCTGGTCGCCGGATTCCGCGGCGTGCCGGAGCAGCAGCACCTGGTCGCCGGTATCCGCCTGCGCCGATTTCTCCGCAGGCGGCACGCCGGCCTTGCCGGCCAGCCTGTGCCAGGACATCCAGACGCCGTCCGTGCCAAGCAGGGATCCGGCGCCGGACGACAACGCGGATACGGCCGTCCGGGAGGCGGTGTATCCGTTTTGCGCCTTGCCCGGCCAGGCATGCGGGAACTCCGGCCCGGACGGCCTCAGCCCCGGAACCAGAAACCACGCGGCGACTCCCAGCCCCGCCGCAGCAACGAGTCCGGCAGCTACCAGAAACAGGGTCTTTTTCCTGCGTTCAACCATGGCTACATCATACCAGAAGGCCCGGCGGGAGCGTGCTATAATGGCCGCATGGAAACGGTTGCAATCATTGCGGAATTCAATCCGTTCCACAACGGGCACGCCCTGCTGTTCGACCGTCTCGACGGACTCGTCGGACCGGACGGGGCCAAGGTCGTCGTGATGAGCGGATGCTTCACCCAGCGCGGCGAACCCGCGCTGCTGGACAAGTGGACCCGCGCGCGGACCGCGTTGCTGAGCGGCGCGGATCTGGTCGTGGAGCTGCCCTTTGCCTACGCGGCCGCCAGCGCCGGGCGTTTCGCCGCCGGCGGCGTCGCGCTGGCGGAGGCCACCGGCGTGTGCCGGCACCTGGCGTTCGGCAGCGAGACCGCGGACCTTGGCGTCCTCGAGGCGACCGCCGCCCTGCTGGCCGACGAGCCCGCCCGATACCGCGAGCTGCTGCGCGGACGGCTGGACCTCGGGGAATCCTATGCCGGGGCCCGGATCGCCGCCCTGGAGGACTACCTGCGCGAAGAACCGGGAGCGCCCGGCGCCCCCGATGCCGCCTGCCTGAAAACCTCCAACAACATCCTTGCGGTCGAATACCTGTCGGCGATCCAACGACAGAAATCCGGCCTGCGCCCATGGGTTGTCCTGCGCGAAGGCGCGGCATACCGGGATGGCGACATCGGCGCGGCAAACGCAAGCGCCACCGCCATCCGAACGGCGGTGCGGGAGTTCCGGGGCGATCCGGCCCGGATGGCGGGAGCGGTCCGCAGCCAGATGCCCGCTCCCTCGCTCGCGCTGCTTTCCGCGGCCATGCTGGCCGGCGAGGCACCGGTATTTCCCGGTGACCTGGCGGCGCCCGTCGTCGGCATGCTCCGGTCGCTCTCCCCCGCCGTGCTCGAGTCGTTCGCCGGCATGGACGAGGGCCTCTCCGCCCGGTTGGCCGAATCCGCCTCGCGGCTGGCGGTGTCGAGCCGGCAGCGGACCGTCCGGGACGGCGCACCGGCATACGACCTGATGGATGAACTCCTGGCTGCCGCGGCGACCCGGCGTTACGCTCCGGCACGGATCCAGCGCGCGCTGACAGCCATGCTGGCAGGCTTGACCAAGGCGGACCTCGCTCTGTTCGGGCAGGCCGGCGAAGGTCCGCGCTACCTTCGGATCCTCGGATTTTCCCGCAAGGGGCGTCGCCTCCTGCAGATCATGCGGAAACGCGCCCGCCTGCCGGTGATCATGAACGCGTCGGACTTCCTGGAGCACGGCGGCGATCCCGTCCTGACGCGCATGGCGGAGCTGGACATCACCGCCACGGACCTTTGGATGCTGGCGCGCGGTATTGCCTGCGGCCGGGATTTTGACACCCCTCCGGTCATGGTTTAGAATATTTCAGATTGCGGCGCGGTAAATTCCGTTCCAGTCGCGAGGATTGTGGAAACGAGGATCCCATCATGGAAAAGACGGTATTCGACACCCTGAAAGAACGCGGCTATCTGGCGCAGGTCACCGATGAGGAGGCCGTACGCGACCTGCTCGCCAAGCCGGGCGTCTCGTTCTACATCGGATTCGACCCGACGGCCGACAGCCTGCATGTCGGGCACTTTATCCAGATGATGGTCATGGCGCACATGCAGCGCGCCGGCCACCGCCCCATCGTCCTGCTGGGCGGCGGCACCGCCATGGTCGGCGATCCTTCGGGGCGCACCGACATGCGGTCCATGCTGACCCGGGATTCCATTGTCCACAATGTCGCGCGTTTCCGGGACCAGATGCGGATCCTGCTCGACTTCGACGGGGACCGGGCGATCCTGGTGGACAACGGCGAATGGCTGCTGGACTTGAACTATGTGGATTTCCTCCGGGACATCGGCTCCTGCTTCTCGGTCAACCGCATGCTGACGGCGGACTGCTTCAAGCAACGACTGGAAAAAGGGTTGTCCTTTCTCGAGTTCAACTACATGTTGATGCAGGCGTATGACTTCCTGGTCCTGTACAAGAACCACAATTGCCTGATCCAGTTGGGCGGTGACGACCAGTGGTCCAACATCCTGGCCGGCATCGACCTCGTCCGCCGCAAGGAGCAGGCCGATGTCTACGGCATGACGTTCCGGCTGCTGACGACGAGCGAAGGCATCAAAATGGGCAAGACCGCGCGCGGTGCTCTCTGGCTCGACCGGGAAAAGACCGCTCCGTTCGATTTTTATCAGTACTGGCGCAACATCGACGATCCGGATGTCGAGAACTGCATGAAGCTCCTCACATTCCTGCCGCTTCCTGAAATTGCCGAGTACCACTTCACCGACGAGCGCATCAATGAGGCGAAAAAGCGGCTGGCCTACGAAGTGACCGCGATTGTCCACGGCATACCGGAAGCCGACGCCGCCCGCAGGCAGGCCGAAGAGCTGTTCGAGCGCGGCGGACGCAGCGATTCCATGCCGACCACCGCGCTTTCCGCGACGGACCTGGCCGGCGGCCGTCCCCTGCTCGATATCCTACTCGACGCCGGTGTCATTCCGTCCAAAGGCGAGGGGCGCAGGCTGATCCAGCAGAACGGACTGTTCCTCAACGATGACACGATCACGGACGCCGGCTATCTGCTGACCCCGGCCGACTTCACCGATGGCGAGGCGATCGTCCGCAAAGGGAAAAAGGTCTATCACCGGCTCCTGGTCGAGTGATGGACCATTCCCGACGGATATCTTATACCAAAAACAGAGGGCTGACGGATCATCCGGCAGCCCTTCTCGCAGGCGCGGTGAAATAGTGAGAATGGGGGCAAACATGAATGGGATGGAGCTTCCAGGTGTAAAAAAGAAATCATTTAGCATGTTTTACGGGGGCGGTGAAATCTGGTTTGAACATCTGGATGGAATGTATAAATTTGCGGATTTGGCGATTCAAAAACTGGAAATGGATTATCGACAATTCAAGAAACCTTCCATGCCGTCTTTGATCGCCGTAAATCTTGATGAAACCGTCCTAAGCGAAGCATTGTGTCATAAGATTGTCAGTGTGTTCACAGCGAAAGAGAAAAGATATACCAAAATTGTTTTTATTGGTGTCAAGTGGTTTAAAAGGAATTATTTATCAAGTAAACTCTCGAATAATGAATTTGCGCTGGCTTTTATAAACGATTTCGAAAAGGCAAAAGAATGGTTGATATCTAAGTAATCAGTAACTGTCCTTTTGTGACAGGACCAACGAAAACCGCTGCCCGAATGGACAGCGGTTCTGATTTCCGGTATAAGTCGGAGATCGCCTGAAAGGGGATCAGCCGAGTTTATTGACAGCCTTCGCAAGACGGGATTTCCTGCGGGCGACAGCGTTCTTATGCAGATAACCCTTTGCTGCAGCCTTGTCCAGCTTGGCCTGGGTGGCCCGGATGATGCTGGCGGTGTCGGCGGTGGGTGTCTCCAGCGAACCCTGCGCCTTCTTCAGGACGGTCCTCAATTCGCTACGCTTGCTTTTATTGGCGATCGCCTTTTTCTCATTGACAAGGACGCGCTTGATAGCGGATTTGACATTCGGCAATTTTTTCACCTCCCGCGTTGACTCAGGCAACCGATTCGAAACACTACGGTATTCTACCATGGAAGAATGGGTGATGCAAGTGTATAATAGAGGCATTCGGTGCTTTTGTTTGATGATATCGTTGTCATATAGAACTTGCTGAATCGATCAAAATACGGAGGTATCTACATAGTATGCCAGAGAATGACAACCGGGGAAATCCCCCGGACGGCGAGTCCGCCAGGCGCCCGCGTTCCCGCAGGGGTTTCACCCCCAGGGAATCCGCACCGCCCGCGGATGTAGTGAAGAGCGCCGCCCCGACCCCTTCCCGCCGTCGACCGAGGAAAAAGCCGGAAGCCCAGGCGCCTGCGATCCAGTCCATATCCGGAAAATCCGCTCCTGCCCAGAACAATCCGCAACAGCAGCGTTCCGCGTCCTCGCGAAAGCCTGCGCAGAGCCAGCCGAAACCGGCTGCGACCTCGCAGCGCCAACCCGCCGCGCAGCGTCCATCGACACAACCGCGCCAGACGCAAGCCCCGCGGCAGGGGAATGCGCCCCGGCAGCAGTCCAAAGCGTCAACGGCTGGCCGTCAGCATCAGCATACGCCCCGGCCGACCACGCTTGGCGGCCCGCAGTCGCAGGGACGTCCCGACGTCCGGGTCTCGACAGGCAGGGATACCGTACTGAAGGTCATCCCGCTCGGCGGAATGCGCGAGATCGGCAAGAACATGACCGTCTACGAGTGCGGCGACGATATGATCATCGTCGACTGCGGCGTGGCCTTTCCCGGGGAAAACCAACCCGGTATCGATGCGGTCATCCCGGATCTCTCCTACATCCGGCAAAACAAGGACCGCTTGAGGGGTGTGTTCCTCACACACGGACATGAAGACCACATCGGTACCCTGCCCTGGCTGACCCAGCTGGTTCAGGTACCGATCTACGGCGGCAGGCTGCCGATCGAGCTCGTCCGGCGCAAGCTGGAGGAGCGGGCCGGCGGTGCCGGGTTGGATCAGCTTCATACCGTCGAGGACGGTTCCGTGATTTCCGCCGGGAACATGAAGGTGGAGTTCATCCACGTCAACCACAGCATCCCCGACGCGTTCTCCATCGCCATCTTTACAGCGGGCGGCATCGCCGTCCATTCAGGCGACTTCAAGATCGACTACACCCCGATCGACGGCGGCCCGGCCAATCTGCCCCGGCTCTCGGAAATCGGTTCCATGGGTGTCCAGCTGCTGGTCTGTGAAAGCACCAACATCGAGCAGCAGGGGTCTTCCCCGTCCGAACGCACGCTGGCGTCATCGTTCGAGTCCATTTTTGACGAAACGGAGGGCCGCATTTTCGTCGCCTCCTTCTCGTCCAACATCTATCGCATCCAGCAGGTCGTCAGCGCAGCCGAACACGCCGGCCGCAAGGTCGCGCTGGTTGGCCGCAGCATGCTCAACGTGTTCGACGCGGCCAGCAGCCTCGGCTACATGCAGATGAAGGCGGACACGCTCATCGACATCTCCCAGATCGACCGGTACGATCCCGACCGGATCTGCATCCTCACGACCGGCAGCCAGGGCGAACCCATGTCGGCCTTGACGCGAATGGCCTTTTCCGAGCACCGCTCGATCGAGATCGTCGCCGGGGACACCGTCGTGCTTTCCGCCGACCCGATTCCGGGCAATGAAAAATCCGTCTACCGTGTCATCAACGAGTTGTTCAAGCGCGGCGCGCGCGTCATCTACGAAGGCATGACCGAGGTCCATGTGTCCGGGCACGCATACCGCGAAGAGATCAAGCTCTACCACCAGCTGGTGCGGCCGCGGTATTTCCTGCCTGCCCACGGCGAATACCGGCACATGTATATCCACGCGCAGGTCGCCCACGACCTGGGACAGTCCTGGGACACGATGCTCCTGCTCAACAACGGCGATGTCTTCGAGTGTTCCGACAGCGGATGCCGGATCTCCGGATTCGTTCCGGCCGAGGGCATCCTCATCGACGGTTCCGGCGTCGGAGACATCGACAGCAGTGTCCTGCGTGAGCGGATCCTGCTTGCGGACGAAGGGGTCATCGTCGTCGCGATGGCGGTCGAGCAGGTGGAAAACCGCCTGGCGGCCCGGCCTGACATCCAGATGCTTGGCCTGATCAACGAATCCGAGGCCGCTGCGATCGAACGGGAGTGCATGAACCGCATCCTGACGTTCGTCAAAAAGATCGAGGACGCGAACAAGCCGCTTCTGGCGACTCTCCGCGGCAACCTGTTGCGTGACCAGCTGCGGGATCTGCTCTATACCCGTACGAAAAGACGTCCCACCATCATCCTCTCGCTGGTCGAGCTGCCCTGACCGGATCGAATTCCTAAATCACAAAGGAAACCTGGTGTGCCGCTTCGGCGCATCAGGTTTCTTTTTCAATCAATTCAGCGCTGGATCGCCTGTCCGAGTTTCTCCAGGTCCACCATGTACAGAGTCTGGACATTCGTCGGGTCCATCCGATCCGACCCGCCATCCAGAAAGAAGACCTTGCCCTCGGAGATGTAACGTTGGCAGGAATTTCCCGCTTTTGGGTCCGTCACGCGAAGAAGCAAACTTGATTCACTGTCAAAGACATAGTTGCAGTAAGCAGGGGGATCTGCGTAGGTGGACGCAGTGAATGCGAGGTACCGTCCGCACAACGCGTAGCTGATGAAACAGTACGGCTCGCGGCCTTTTCCGATGATTCGGGACGGGATCCCGTCCCGGATGGAATAAAACGCGTCCCTGGCGGATCCGACCCCCGCGATCAGCGGTTTTAGCGAGGATGGGACGTCACTCCAGGCATGGTTCGGGTCCGGCTGGTAGCAGGGCTCGTTGCCGACATCGCCGGACAGTTCTTCCGGATCCCCGACAGACTCTGCCAGCAGGACGGGACCGGTATCGGAATCCTGATAGAGATCCATCAGCCGTGTTTCATTACTCAGAGCGGTCCAGGTCACCCGTCCATCGTACAGGAACAATCTCCGAGAGTCGTCCATGATCTTCGACTGGACCCGGGTGCCGATATCATACCGGAAGACGGACTTGTGGACGGGATCAGACCCTGCGATCAGGTATAGTCGACCGTCCGACAGAATCGTATCCTCTACAGGATCATTGACCTGATCCAACAGAAATACGATGTCGTCCCCCGAATCCCGGATATAGACATGGATCGGATAAATCCTTTGCCCCTCGTTCTCGACTAGAATGCTGTCTGCCGACTGATTCCGTTGTTCCTGCCAGATGAGGTACTCCTGGTCCACGGCCAGAACCCGTGCGTTCATACCCGGGTCCGTTTGGGCAACGCAGGTATAGGTCATCGTTGCGGGACTCAGGATTCCGATCTCCCTCCCGAGGTCTCCCAAGACCACGCCGTCCTGGGTGCGGTACGTGCCTGTGACCAGGTTCTGGTTCCTGTCGACCCCGAGGACACTCATGCTGCGATCCTTGGGGAAACCGATCCCCTGCATGGAAAACGAAACGGCCTGGTACGCTTCCGGCGCATAATCCACGAGCGATATCGGTTTCACTTCGAAATCGAAATCCGGCTCCTGGACGGGAATGGGTGTTGGCATCGCATCGGGATCCGCTTTCGCTTCCTCGTTCATCTCGGCAACCGATCTCGTAAACCGTTTGCGCGCCATCGCGGAATCCGGCAGATACGGGTACACCGCGCCAACCAGGGTACCGTCCGCCTGGATCCCCACCGCAACTCCCTTAGCCGCGGCGATGGATTGGATCCCCGTCCAGGACGCGATCGCTTTTGCCATCGGATCATCGATTCGGGTACCGCAGGCCAGAACCGTTCCGTCCTTCCGCAGTCCGACGACAAGGCTATCGCTCCCTGCGATGGCGGTGACCTGGGTCCAACCGCTGGTTGCATAGTCATCGTTACCGCTAACGGTCACCGTACCGTCTTCCCGCAATCCGATAAGCCGTCCGTCTCCGACCGCGATCGCCACGATCCCGCTCCAGGTGCCGATGTCCGCAAAGTGCTCCTTGCCGGAGTCCTGGCCGGCAATCACCACCGTCCCGTTCGCCCGCAGTCCGGCGGTCCAGCTGTACATGGAGTTTTGAGAGCGGCCGGCCGCAAGCGCGACGATGTCCTCCCAGGTCGACAAATCCAGGCAGGCCAGGCCGATCGCTTCCATTTCGCCCGTTCCCGCGGCGACGGCCGTTCCGTCCGAGCGGAGCCCGACGACATAATCCGGGCCGCAGGCGATGGCCGTGATGCCGGTCCATCCCGACGTGTCGCAGATGCTCGGGAACAGCGGCATGGCCGAGGAATAACTCGATGATCCCGAGAAATAGGCGATGACGCTCCCGTCGGCTTTGAGTCCGGCATCCAGCCGACCTCCGACAGCCAGGGCCGTGATGCCCTCCCACTTGCTGCAATCGGTGCTCTGGGAAAAGGAGGTTTCATTTTTCTCGATGATCCGGCCATCGACGGTCAATCCGATCAGTTTGTACCCGGTGAAACCGTCGAACCCGGCGACGACCTGAATGAAACCCGCGGTTGGCCGGACATCTGTAGTCGTCGCTTCCGTTACCGGCGTCGTGGCGGGAGTCGGTGTTTTATGGTCAGCCTGGCATGACATCATGCCGCCTAGAAGGAGAAGCGCAAGGACTAGATGGATCACAGGTATCCTTCTGCATGGTTTTCCGTTCATTTCCGAATCCCCCGATGAACCCCCGAACATTTCCAGAAAACCTCCACATGAAAGCGTTCGTTTTTATCATATCATTATTGTTTGGAAAGATTATGTTCATCGACCCAAACGGAAAAAGGTGCACCCCTGAAACGCAAGGGATGCACCTTTTATCCGCCCGTTCCATGCGGGCTTGTTGAACCGTTTAGGCCTTGACGGCCGCGAGGGCGGCTTCGGCCGCGGAGGCGGCGTCGGCCGAGTAGATGTCGGCGCCGATCTGGCGGCAATAGCTTTCGTTGACCGGGGCGCCGCCGACCATGATCGTGACCTTGTCGCGGATGCCCTTCTCCTTGGCCAGCTCGACGACATTCTTCATCTCGCCCATTGTGGTCGTGAGCAGCGCGGAACAGGCGATGAACTGGGCGCCGGTATCGATGGCGGCCTGCACGAAACGCTCGGCCGGGACGTCGCAGCCCAGGTCGATGATCTCCATGCCCTTGCCTTCCATCATCATGGCGACCAGGTTCTTGCCGATATCATGCAGATCGCCCAGTACGGTGCCGATGACGACTTTTCCGCTCGCCTGGACGCCGTCCGCCTTGAGCAGGGGCTTGAGCAGCTCGGTGCCGGCTTTCATGGCGCGCGCGGCGATCAGGACATCGGGAACGTAGATCTCGTTGTTCTTGAACTTGCCGCCGATGACGTTCATGCCGTCCACCAGCCCCTCGTTCAGGATCGTCGAAGCGGAGATCCCCCCGTCGATCGCCTGCTGCACCAGCGCCTTGACGTCACGGGCTTTGCCGGCCTGCAGCGCCGTGGAGATTTGATTCATCAGTTCCATGCTCTCATCCTCCTGTTTCATTTGCGGAGCGTCTGCCCCTGTTTTTTCGATATGCACCGGGGGTCACGCCCGTGACTCTCCGAAACACCTTGGTGAAGTAGCTCTGTCCCTCGAAGCCGACCATGGCGGAAATGTCCGCGATCGGCAGATCCCCGTTGAGCAGGAGCGTACCGGCGGCTTCCACCCGCACCCGGTTGACATAGGTGACGAAATTTACGCCGACATCTTCCTTGAACACCCGGCTGAAGTACATCGGGCTGAGGTGGATGCTGGCGGCAGCCTCCTCGAGGGTCAGTCGGCGGCGGTAGTGCCGCCGGATGTAGTTGACCGCCTTGAACATGACGTCGGCGTTTCGCGCGTCCTGCAGGCGGAAGACCTGCTCGGTGAAACGGGTCATCGCGCCCGACAGCCATGCGGCCAGTTCGTCCACCGTATCGAACCCGCCGATGCGGTCGAGGTAGGCGAAATTCATCCCGAAAATCCGTCCGGCATCGGCTCCGCCACGGATTGCGGCCCGGGAGAGCAGTACGGTCAGCTCGACGATCCGGGCCTTGAGGGTCGGCATGTCCCCACCCTTGGTAAAGAAGATGGACCCCAGCAAATCGTTGAGCAGCCGTTGTGCGCCGACCCGGTCCCCCACCTCGATCAAGTGGAGCAGTTCCTCTTCCTTGTCGAACGGGTAGGAGCGGTCATCCTCGGCGCCGCCGAAGATCTTGAGCGAATGCATGCGCTCCCAGATCCTCGACTGGATGTCCGCCGATCGTCCCGCATCGTCAACCTCGGCATAGCTTTCGTCCGAGAGGCTGCGTGCCGTATGCATCAGCAATCGGCTCAGGCTGGAAACGCGGGCGGGTGAAACCACGGGGACCGCCCGGAGCCGGCGGCCGATGGCTTCCCGCTGACGGTCGCCGGATTCCGTCCCGCAGACCAGTTCCTCCGCCAGAAAGTCATCCGGGTCCATCATGTTGACCGGCCCGCCTGCCAAGGCTCCCACCAGCACGCCGTCCATCATGACCGGCGACGTCCAGCACGCAAGCCCCATCGGGCAGAAATGGATGTACTCGCCTCCGAACCGGCGAGCCTGGCAGGAACCATACAGGTGGGATTCCGCGCAGACGCCGCCCTTCGCGCGGGCGGGGCCTTCCGATCCATCAGGCAGACGATCCTCCGGGGGCGTAAACAGAACCGCGGCAAGATCGCATACGGAACGCTGGGTATCGTCCGAAAACGCGGCATGCAGCCGTTCACCCTCCGGACCGATCACCATGCAGCTGGTTCCGGTCGCCAAAGCGTAGTCGTCGGCGGCGGTTTTGGCCAATGCAAAATCGAATGCCACTGTAATGCATCACCAGCCGGACCGTTTTGTCCGGTTATCTCCTGCAACCATCATACGCCGCACGCGATGTCGACGAATGAAACTATTCTACGCTTTGTTGTACTTTTATGCGATACCTGGTTCTCATCCGTTTCGACGCACGTCGATGACATCCCGGACAGCCTTGAGCCGGCCGATGACGCGATCCAGCTGGTTCTGCCCGTTGACCTCGACCAGCATCGAAATGGCCGCCGTGACGTCTTTCATAGCGGTCATCTGGCCCGACAGGATGGAAACCTTTTCTTCGGAGATGGCATTCGACACATCCGCCAGCAGATGCCGGCGGTCATGAGCCGTGATTTTGAGTTCGACCTGGTAGGAGGCTCCCGAGTCGTCTTCGGCCCACGAGACGTCGATCAGGCGGGACGCGCGCTCCGCGTCGCGGACGCTGCCCGACGAATCGCGCAGCAGGTTGCGTACGTTGCTGCAGTCCGTCCGATGCACCGCGACACCCTGCCCCCTGGTGACATAGCCGATGATCGCGTCGCCGGGGACCGGATTGCAGCAGCGTGAAAGCCGGACCAGGCAATTGTCGACGCCCTTGACGATGATCCCCTTGTCGGCGGCCTTGGACGATCGGACGCGCAGCGGCTCCTTTGCCCCCTTTTCGACCACCGCCACGATTGGGGTGACCGGATTCGGGACCACTTGTCCGTTGGGTGTCACATGGAATCCAAGATGCTGCCGCTCGTCCTCCGGGATGCTCTTGATGTATTCGTCGCGCAGACGGGGCAGGATCTTGCCCGCCGAGATGCCGCCGTACCCGATCGAGGAGTACAGGTCGTCCAGCGAGGTCAGCGTGTACCGGCGGAATATTTTATCCAGGAGCTCCGTCTTGAGCAATTGTTGCGCGGTGAAGCCGGACTTTTTCAGCTCGCGTTCGAAAATCTCGCGGCCGTGCACGATGTTCTCTTCCCGCATTTCCTTCTTGAACCACTGGTTGATCTTCCCGCGCGCGGAGGAGCTTTTTACGATTTTCATCCAGTCGCGGCTGGGGCCGTGCACTTTCTCCGATGTGAGGACCTCGACGATGTCGCCGTTTTGCAGCTCATAGGTCAGCGGCACGATACGGCCGTTGACCTTGGCGCCGTACATCCGGTTGCCGATGCCGCTGTGGATGTTGTAGGCGAAATCGATCGGGACGGA
>CAZNGQ010000002.1:32906-34863 GCA_964572095.1 uncultured Oscillospiraceae bacterium | reverse complement strand
CGCCCGTCCCGCGCTGCCCGGCGGCAACCTGATCCCGGTCGGCGGCGGCAAGGACTCGGTCGTCACGCTCGAACTCCTCGCCGACCGCCGCGAGCGAAACGTCCCGTTCCTGATCAACCCCAACCCCGCCGGACTCGACACCGCACGGATCGCCGGCTATCCGCGCGACCGTGTGCTCGCCGTCCGACGGACCCTGGATCCGCGGATGCTGGAGCTCAACCGGATGGGCTTCCTCAACGGGCATACTCCGTACTCGGCGGTCATCGCCTTTGTCTCCTACCTCACGGCGTACCGGTTCGGTTTCGACCGGATCGTGCTGTCCAACGAATCGAGCGCCAACGTCGGCAACCTCGCCGGCAGCGACGTGAACCACCAGTATTCCAAATCCTACGCGTTCGAGCAGAGCTTCGACTCGTACGTCCGCCGCGGCCTGTGCGGGGACATCGTCTATTTCAGCCTGCTCCGTCCTTTCAACGAGCTCCAGATCGCGCGCCGGTTCGCCGCCGCGCCGGCCTACCTCGAGGAGTTCCGCAGCTGCAACGTCGGCAGCCGGGAGAACCGCTGGTGCGGACACTGCTCCAAATGCCTGTTCGTGCGCATCATCCTGGCTCCTTTCGTGCCGTCCGAGACGCTGGAGCGCATCCTCGGGCACGAGCTGCTGGACGATCCGGCGATGCTGGCGGATTTCGAGGGGCTGACGGGCCTCGCCCCGGTCAAGCCGTTCGAGTGCGTCGGCGAGGCGGAGGAGGTCCGGTGCGCGGTGGAATGGACGATCCTGCACCACATCCTGGACGGTCGGCCGCTGCCGCTGCTCCTTCGTCACTATGCCGCGCGGATGCGGGCGATCCGCGGCGCGAAACCGGTCGAATCCGAGTTCCCGCCCGCGGACCGGCAGGCGCTCATGGAGCATTTCAACACGGAGAACGGGATACCGGCCGAGTTCAGGACGCCGGTCCTGCAGATGAGGGATTATGTTGCAAGCGATATTGAATGAATTGAAGCCGCGCCGGATCGTCATCCTGGGTTTCGGCCGCGAGGGCCGTTCCACATGGAAATTGCTTCGCGGCGCGTTCCCCCGGCTGCCGCTGGCGATCGCCGACAAGAACCCGGTGACCCTCCCCGTGCCCGACCCGCACACCACGCTGCTGTGCGGCCCGGACTACCTGGACCGGCTGCAGGGGTTCGACTGCCTCCTCAAATCGCCGGGCATCCCGCTGACCGGGGTTACGCTGCCTGCCGGGCTGGCGATCCTGTCGCAGACCGACCTGTTCCTGCGCCACGCGACCTGCCTGACGATCGGCGTCACCGGCACCAAGGGCAAGTCCACGACCGCCTCGCTGATCCACCACATCCTCGAGGCCGACGGCCGCCACTCCCTGCTGATGGGCAACATCGGGGTGCCGGTGTTCGACCGTGTCGCCGAAGTACGGGCGGATTCCGTCGCGGTCATCGAGCTGTCCTCGCACCAGCTGGAGCATGTGCACGCCTCGCCGGACATCGCGGTCATCACGAACCTGCACCCCGAGCATCTGGACCACTATGCCTCCTATGACCATTACGTCGACGCCAAGATGAACATCCTGCGTTACCAGACCCGCAAGGGAATCTGCGTCTACAACGCGGACCACGACGAGCTGCGGGGCAAGGTCGAGCGCATGGCGCACGGCCGGCGCATCCCGCGTTCCCTCGCCGACGCCCCGGCCGAGGGGCTGGACAACCTGGCGGAGACGAACCTGCGGCTCGCCGGCCGCCACAACCTGTACGACGCGCTACTCGCCTCCGCCGCCTGCCGCGAGGCGGGCGCCTCGGAAGAAGCGATCCGCCAGGGACTCGCGACGTTTCCCGGCATCCCCCATCGCATGGAGGATTTCGGGACGTTCGGCGGGATCCGGTTCATCGACAACTCCATCGCCACGATCCCCGAGTCGACCCTGTACGCGGTCGAGACGCTCGGCCG
>CAZNGQ010000002.1:31086-32806 GCA_964572095.1 uncultured Oscillospiraceae bacterium | reverse complement strand
ACTCCATCGCCACGATCCCCGAGTCGACCCTGTACGCGGTCGAGACGCTCGGCCGTGTCGACACCCTGATCCTCGGCGGCCTGGACCGCGGGCTGGACCTGGCGCCATTCGTCGACCGGATCGCCGGCTCGCCCGTCCGGACCGTCATCTGCATGCCGGACACCGGAGCGGCGATCCGCGACCGGCTGGCCGCGCTGGGCGCGCCCCAGCGGGTTCTGTGGGCGGACGACATGGAGACCGCGGTCCGGTTCTGCTATGACAACACGCCGGAAGGCGGGATCTGCCTGCTCTCCCCCACCGCCTCCAGCTACAACCGATACAAGAATTTCGAGGAAAAAGGCGACGAATTCCAGCGCCTGGCCCGCGCCGCCGGAGAATCCCGGAAAGAAAGAGGAGCGACATGAACGCGAACGACCAACGAGTGATCCGAGAACTCGCCTCCCGCGTGGCGGAGATCGCCGCGCTGCCCGTCCAGGCTGAAAAACGCGACTTGTGGAAGCGGCTCAACGCGCTGCGCCCCGTTCGCCCGCTGGTCCTGATCGACGAGATCCCCTGGCACGAAATGGACGTCGATGGCTTTTTGAAAACACAGTGCGAGGACCCGCTTCTGCGCCGGATCGAGGCCAACCTGCGGCGCACGCTCTACCGCTGGGACCACCTGCGGTGCGACATGGTCGTCGAGCCGTACATCGAGATCCCGCGCGCCATCGAGAGCAGCGGGTTCGGGATCGCCAAGAGCGAGGACACCGCCGTCACGGACAAGAACAACTGGATCGTCGGCCATCACTACAAGCCCCAGATCGAAGAGGATGAAGACCTCGTCCGGCTCGTCGTCCCCACCCTCACCGAGGATGTCCAGCAGAACGCCCGCAGCGAGGAAACCGCGCGCGAGGCGCTCGGCGGCATCCTGGACGTCCACATGACCGGCATGTATGTCTATAGCACCTTGTGGGACACGCTGGTCGAGTGGATCACCCCCGAGGAGGTGCTGATCGGCGTCGCGGAGCGTCCGGAATTCCTGGAAAAGGCGATGGACCGGTACGTCACCGTCTTTGAGCGAATGATCGAAAAGGCGGAGGCCCAGAACCTGCTCGACGACGGGCTGACCGTCTCCCACTGTTCCTATTCCTACACGTACGAGGACGAGTTCCCGCGGCACAAGCCCGGGGAGAACGTGTCCGCCCTCAACTGCTGGACCGATGCCACCGCGCAGCTGTTCGGCAGCATCAGCGCGGCGGACCACGACCGGCTGGAGTTCCAGTATATCAAGCGTATCTGCGCGAAGTTCGGCCGTGTCTACTACGGGTGCTGCGAGCCGCTCCACGACCGCATGCACCTCGTCCGCAAGCTGCCCAACGTCCGCAAGGTGTCCTGCAGCCCCTGGTGCAACATCGACATCGCCTCCGAGAGCATCCACGGCGACTTTGTCGCGGTCAACAAGCCCAACCCGGCCTGGGTCGCGCAGGAAAGCTTCGACACCGACATGATCGCCGCCGACCTCCGCCGGACCCGCGACGCCTGCGCGCGCAACAAGACCAACCTCGAGTACATCCTCAAGGACATCAGCACGGTCAAGTACAAACCCCCACGCATCTGGGAGTGGGCCGACATCGCCATGAAGACCGTGCTGGACGGCTGACGGATGCCTGTCAGTGACTGACAGGCACTACACCGCCGCCGGCTGTCCCGTCTGCCCGAGCCGCTCCAGGATCACCCCGAG
>CAZNGQ010000002.1:0-30986 GCA_964572095.1 uncultured Oscillospiraceae bacterium | reverse complement strand
ACTACACCGCCGCCGGCTGTCCCGTCTGCCCGAGCCGCTCCAGGATCACCCCGAGCGTCGGCATCGCCGTGCCGCTCGTACCCACCTTGGCCGCGCCGGCCGCCACGCCGAGCCGCAGCGCGGTTTCCAGCGGATCCTCGGCTCCAGGACTCCCTTCCGGCCGCCACCCGGCGAACGCCGCCAGCATCCCGCCCATCATCGCGTCCCCCGCCCCCACGGTCGATACGGCTGTCATGGCCGTGCCTGCCACATGCAGCCGCGCGCCGCGGGGAGTCGCCGCGATCACTCCGCCCTCCCCCAGCGTGACGGCGACGATCCCGCCGATCCGGGTCGCCAGGGCGGCAACCGCCCCGGCGATCGGCAGGGATCCGTGCGCGCCCGAAAAGTCCCGGTCGTGCGGGGGAAAGTGCCGGCCGACAAGGGTCTCGAACTCCAGCAGATTCGGCTTGACGAGGAACGGGCGGATGCGCGCCAGCCGGTCCGCATCGAGGCTTTCGCAGTCGACGCAGACCCGTACCCCGCGAGAGGACAGTTCCGTCAGCAGTTCCTCCACCACCGCGGGATCGAACCCCGGCGGGAGGCTGCCGCAAAGGGCCAGGTGGGCGCCGTCGACCATCCGGTCTTCCAGGCGAAGCCGCATGCGGGCGAATTCCTCCAGACTCACCTGTGGTCCCGGGTGGTTGATCTTGATCGTCCGGCCGCCCTCCGCGACCTGCAGGGTCAGGTTCCTGCGGGTGTCGCCGGCGATGCCGGTCATGCCGTCCTCCACCCCGTCTTCCCAAAGCAGGGACCTCAGCAGCTTTCCGTTTTCCCCGCCGGCGAAGCCCGCGGCGGGGGCGTCGACCCCCAGCACACGCAACAGGCGCGACACGTTGACCCCCTTGCCACTTGCGTCGTACCGGACGCCGGACACGCGGTTGATCCGGTCTTCGCGGAAATCCCCGAGCATCCAGGTCTCGTCCAGGGCGGGATTGGGCGTCAGTGTGACGACGGGTGCAAATGACGGCATGGGAACCCTCCAAACCGGGCGGTCTGTTCTGATTTTCTATATTGTAACGCAAAAATTAACCGGCCCGGTGTCGTTTCACCGGGCCGGTATCCTGAAGCGCGAAGGGTGCGAATCCCGCGCTACGGGAGGCGTATAGAAGCTGAAACGGCTGTTCGCGGGAGTTCGCCTGAATCCCGCGCTACGGGAGGTCAGTTCAGGACCGGCTCGTCGCCGTTGAACGCGGCGGTGTAGATGTCCATGATCTCGCGGATCAGCGGGTAGCGGGGATTGGCGCCGGTGCACTGGTCGGCGTGCGCGTTTTCGGCCAAAGCCTCCAGCTTGGAGAAGAACACCTTCTCGTCGATGCCGCATTCCCGGATCGACATGGGCAGGCCCAGCTTGCGGTTCAGGCCGCGGATGGCCTCGATCAGGTTGCGGACGCTCTCGCGGGTGTCTTTGCCGGCCAGTCCGACCATGCGGGCGGCCTTGGCGTACTTCTCATCGGCGATGAACTTGCCGTACTTGGGGAACGCCGCGAATTTGGTCGGCTTCGACGCGTTGTACGCGATGACGTACGGGAGCAGCACCGCGTTCGCCCGGCCGTGCGGGATGTGGTACTCGCCGCCGAGCTTGTGCGCCATCGAGTGGTTGAGGCCGAGGAACGCGTTCGTGAACGCCATGCCGGCGATACAGGAAGCGTTGTGCATCTTCTCGCGGGCGGTCGGGTCCGCGTCGGCGTAGGACCGGGGCAGGAACTCGAACACCATGTCGATCGCCTGCATCGCGAGGCCGTCGGTGTAGTCCGAGGCCATGATCGAGACATAGGCCTCCAGCGCGTGGGTCAGCACGTCCATGCCGGTGTCGGCGACTGCGCCGCGGGGCAGCGACAGAACGAACTGCGGGTCGATGATCGCGACATCGGGACGAAGCGCGTAGTCCGCGAGCGGATACTTGATGTTGCCGTTCTTGCGGTCGGTGATGACCGAGAACGCGGTGACTTCGGAGCCGGTGCCGGATGTGGTCGGGATGGCCACGAACTGGGCTTTCTGGCCGAGTTTCGGGAACTGGAACGCGCGCTTGCGGATGTCCATGAACTTGAGCTTGAGGCCGTCGAACGTCGTGTCGGGATGCTCGTAGAACAGCCACATGCCCTTGGCCGCGTCGATGGCGCTGCCGCCGCCGAGCGCGATGATCACGTCGGGCTGGAACTGCTTCATCCGGTCGACCCCGCGCATGATCGTCTCGACATCCGGATCGGGCTCGACATCGGAGTAGATCTCGGAATGCACCGGGACCTCTCGGCGGCGCAGGTAGTACAGGATGCGGCTGACGTAGCCGAGCTTCACCATCGTCGGGTCGGTGACGATGAACGCCCGGGTGATGTCCGGCATGTTCTCCAGGTACTGGATGGAGCCGTTCTCGAAGTAGATCTTGGGCGGGATCTTGAACCACTGCATGTTGATCCTCCGGTTGGCCAGCCGTTTCTTGTTGATCAGGTTGACGGTGGAGACGTTGGAGGTCGTGGCGTTGCGGCCGTAGGATCCGCATCCCAGCGTGAGGGACGGGGTGTTGGTGTTGTAGATGTCGCCGATGGCGCCCTGGGAGGAGGGCGAGTTCGCGATGACACGGCCGACCTTCATGGCTTCGCTGAACGCCTTGACGAGCTTCTCGTCGCCCGAATGGATGACCGCCGAGTGGCCGAGGCCGCCGAGTTCGAGCATCTTGAGGCACTTCTCAAATCCTTCCGCGGCACTGTCCACAACATAGTAGGCCAGTACGGGCGACAGCTTTTCACGGGACAGCGGGTAGTCGGGACCGACATCCGCCAGGCGGGCGATCAGGATCTTGGTGCCTGCCGGAACGGTGATGCCCGCCTTGTCCGCGATCCACGACGCGGTCTTGCCGACGACGTCCGCGTTGACGGCCTGCTTGGCCGGCGGCATGACGAACTCCGTCACCTTGGCGGTCTGGGCTTCGTCCAGGAAAACACATCCGTTGGAGGCCATGACGGCTTCGAAGCGCTGCTGAAGCTCCCGGTCGACGATGACGGCCTGCTCGGAGGCGCAGATCATGCCGTTGTCGAAGGTCTTGGACAGGATGAGGTCGTTGCAGGCGCGCTCGATGTCCGCGGTTTTCTCGATATAGCACGGCACGTTTCCGGGGCCGACACCGAGGGCAGGCTTGCCGGCTGAGTACGCCGCCTTGACCATGCCGGATCCGCCGGTGGCCAGGATGAGCGCTACGCCGGGATGGTTCATCAGGAGGTTCGTGGCCTCGACCGAGGGGATCTCGATCCACTGGATGCAGTGTTCGGGGGCGCCGGCGGCGACCGCGGCGTCGCGCAGGACGCGGGCGGACTCCCGGGAGCATTTCTGCGCCGAGGGGTGGAAGCCGAAAATGATCGGGTTGCGGGATTTGGCGCAGATCAGGGACTTGAACATCGTCGTGGAGGTCGGGTTGGTGACCGGGGTCACGCCGCAGATGACACCGACCGGCTCGGCGACTTCGATATAGCCTTCCAGGTCGTTTTCGGCGACGATCCCGACCGTCTTTTCGTTCTTGATCGAGTGCCAGATGTATTCGGTGGCGAACATGTTCTTGATGATCTTGTCTTCAAAAACACCGCGCCCGGTCTCCTCGACGGCCATTTTCGCCAGCCGCATGTGGGCGTCCAGACCGGCCAGCGCCATCGCGTGCACGATCCGGTCCACCGCTTCCTGGTCCATGTCCATGTAGGTTTCCAGCGCCTTGCCGGCGTTGGCGACCAGGGTGTCGATCACGGAGCGGGTGTCGGTCTCGGGTACCTCTTCTCTGTCTGTTCGGGCCGTTGTCTTTGTCATGACGGGATCCTCCTCCATTGTCGTTTCGCGTCAGTCTCTGTTCGGAACGGGCCAGTTCGGTCTTTCCTACACATGCGTCTCGGTGACCAGTTTTCCCATGTCCTTGAGTTTGCCCACCAGCATCGAAACGATGGTGCGCCGGGTCTGGACTCCGAGCTGCTTGAAGGCGATGGTGTCATGCCCCGGGTTGTGGGCGCCGCCGACGAGAAAATGGATCAGGTCGGCCTCGCGAAGCATCCGGCAGAGTTTGGTGACGGCGGATTCCTCGTCGTAGGTGTCGGGATCCTCGTCCAGGATGTTGAACGCCTGGTTCAGGGTCGCGGCGCCTTCGGTCACCAGGTCGATTCCCTCGATTGCGTATTCGGGCGGCCGGGACATGGAGGCGGCGACGGCATGGATCGTCCGGATGGGCCGCTCCATCACGCGGCCGGCCATGTCGGCGGTCGAGGATCCGCAGATGATCCGGCTGCCCGCGGCCGCCAGGAACCCCTCGACAAACGGTCGGTCGAACTGCCGGCTGGACGGCGGGCCGGTCATGATCGTGACGACACGGGCGGTGCGGCAGCGAAGCAGCAGAAACGTGGCGTCGTCGTGGTGGACGCCTTCGTTCAGGCGGGCGGTCTCGTCGATCACGGCCTGGGGCAGGCGGGAGGCGTCCATCGACTGCGACATCTTGCGGGTGATGAAGGCAGCCACGCCGTCCGATCCCCATCCGAGCGGGTCGGCCCCTCCGATGCCGGCCTGGGAGACGCCGTCGGAAAACACCGCGAGCGCCTCGTTTTCCTGGAGGACGCCGGTCGTTTCCGCGACCAGCTCGTAGCCGAGCGTATAGAACCGCTGTTCGGCGACCCGCGCGGCTCCGTCCCGGATGAGAACAGGCGCCGGGGCGTCGTAGGCGATGACCGTGAACTGGCCGTTCTTCTGGATGCGCACGACGGAAAAGGCGCAGTACGGGATGTCTTCGGTCCTGGCGCGATGCATGGAGTCCGCGACCATCGAGCAGGCGTCCTGGGCGGCCGTCCCGCCGGCGAGCAACGTGGCGAGGCGGTTCGCGCAGGTGATGGCGGCGATGTTGGCGTAGATCCCGGATCCGATGCCGTCGCACAGGACGGCGACCGTCGCGTCCGGCGTGCGCTCGACGATGCGGTGGTCCCCGCAGACGTTCTGGCCGTGCTTGCAGACCTGTACGGCATGGTCTTCCACAAAGCGCTCCGGCAAGGTGTTCATGCGTCGTCTTCCTCGTACAGGCTCATGATCTTGCGGACCATTTCCTCGCCTTTGGCCGTGCTTTTCCCGAGCATCCCGGCGATCTCCTGGGACATGCGGACCTGATGGTCCAGGAGTTCCCGGGCCTGCCGCAGCGTCTGCATCCGGACGACGTCGGTCGTCTTTTCCTGCAGCGGGATGTCGGAGATGTCCATGTAGATGCCGACATACTGGCCGGCGTCGCGGAGGGCGTACAGGACCTGGTGAAACCGGCGGCCGTAGTGCCCGAGCACGGCCTCGAACCGCTCGGTGTCATGGTTCGCGAGGCTTTCGAACCCGGCGGCGTCGACCAGGTAGGAGATGCGGCGTCCGAGGATCGAGTTGCCGCACAGGAACATTTTCTGGAACGCGGGGTTGATCGTCAGGATCCGCAGCTCGCTGTCCAGGATCACGATCCCGTTGGGGCTCGTCTCGAGGATGCGGTCGGTGCGCTGTTCTGCAAGCCGGCGCATGTACGGAATGCACATTTCGGGTTCGGCCATGCCGCGGGCGACCGCGATGGCGTTGTCCCGGCAGCTCTTGTACCCGCAGGCGCCGCAGTTGAGCTGCAGGTCGGGGCTGGCCTTGCCGGTCTTCTCGAACACGTCGAGGATGCGGGCCTCGTCCACCTCCGGGACGCGCGGGAGTCCGCGCGGGGCGAAGTCGGCGGCCAGCCCGGCAGGCAGGCGGAAGGGCGTTGCGGATTCGGCCGGCTCCGCGGGAGCCGCAAGCTTGTCTTGCGCCGCAAGCTTGTCATGCGGTACATCTCGGACGCCCAGGCCCGGAGGGGCGCTGCGCGCTTTTTCGCGGGCATACCGGATCAGGTCGTTTTTGCGTTCGAACAGATTTTTGCCGTGTGGGACGCCCGGACCGTTGATGCAGCCTTCCATGCAGAAAAGCGGCTCGACCAGCCGATAGGCCCAGCCGGAGGGCGGGACGTCCAGGAGTTCCATGACGCTTTCCGCGCCGCTGGTGTGCAGCACGTCGGGCTGTACGCCGTCGTTGTGGATGGAGGCGGTCTTGAGCATGCCGCCGGCCAGCGCGAACAGTCGGGCGTTCTCGAGCCCCCCGTTGGCGGCGATCGGGTCCGGATACTCGAAATCGCCTTCCACGCAGGTGGACAGCTCGATTTTTTCTTCACCAAGCCAGGCTTCGAGTTCCGCGAATGTCAGGACGGCATCGACGGTACCGGCGTACTCGGGACGGGCGGCCTCCTGTTTCTTGGCGGCGCAGGGCCCGATGAACACCACGCTCCATCCCGCGCCGAGGCGTTCCTTGAGGACACGGGCGTGGGCGATCATCGGGGAGACGACGGGGACCAGCTGGTCGACGAGGTCCGGCCGGTACTTCTCGATATAGTGGACGACCGCCGGACAGGCCGATCCGATGCATCCGGTGTTGTCCGGGTCGGAAGCGACGAGGCAGGCGGTCGCCTTGGCGACGATGTCGGCTCCTTCCGCTGTCTCGGAGACATACGAAAAGCCGAGGCGGCGAAGGGCGGCGGGGACCCGGGCGCTCTTCCACCCGGTAAAGACCGTGGCAAACGAGGGGGCGACACTGGCCGCGACCCGGGCGCCGGAAGCCAGCAGTTCCCGGACCCGCTCGGTGTCGGAACGGATCGTCTTGGCATGCTGCGGGCACTCGCGGACGCAGGTGCCGCACTGGATGCAGCGGGTGTCGTCGACGTAGGCCTGTCCGTCCTGGACGCGGATCGCCTTGACGGGGCAGACGCGGATGCAGCGGTAGCAGTCGCGGCAGTTGGCCGTCAGGGTGTAGACGATCGGCTTGTTCTCCGTTTCGGGGTAAAGCATGGCCACGACTCCTTTCAGGGAGAAGCTGCTAACGGACGTTCTTCCGTTTTGGAGGAGAAACCGACCGGGGCCGGCGGGTGCCTCCATGTTGGCCGCGGAGAGGGAGTCCGCGGTTCAAGATGGATCCAGAGCCCGCCGGCCGTCGGCAGTTTTTCAGCTCCCGGCCTTGACGGACACGCCGGCAAGGGCCAGGCAACGCTCGATGGCGGCGACGGCCTGGTCGCGGGTGCACTGGACGATCTGCTCGTCCCCGACCCGCACGACCGGACCTTTCTTGCATTCTTCACTGCAGAACGAGGCGGAAAGCTCGATCGCCCCCTCCAGCCCGCTCGTGCCGATCCAGGCGACGATGTCCCGGTACAGGTCCTGCGCGCCGCGCAGGAAGCAGCTTGTGCCGAAGCAGATGGTCACTTTGACGACACTGTCGCCGGCCGGCAGGATCACGACTTCCTCGCCTTCGATGCGGCGGCGGTTCTGGTAGGCGGTGTGCAGCAGCTCGTGCGCGCGGTGGCTGCCGGGCTTGTCGAGGTGCCGGTCGTAGACTTCGCGGATGTACGGATTCTCCTGTGCCTTGTGCAGCGGGAGCATGCGGTCGTTGTCATAGAGTCCGCGGGTGCGCTTCGCGACCGCGCTCTTGCGTTCGGTAATGGGCTGGCCGCCGCCGTTGACGCAGCCGCCGGGGCAGGCCATGACCTCGACCAGGTCGTACTGGGCTTCGCCGGCACGGATGCTGTCGACCAGCTTGCGGGCGTTGCCCAGACCGCTGACCACCGCGAGGCGGAGCGTGGTTTCGCCGATCGTGATCTCGGCGTCGCGGACGCCTTCGGTGCCGCGGACCTGGTGGAACTCGAACCCGTCGAGTTTCTTGCCGGCGAGTTTTTCCGACGCGTAGCGGAGCACCGCTTCGGAGACGCCGCCGGAGTTGCCGAAGATCACGCCGCCGCCGGTCTTGAAGCCGAACGGCATGTCGAACGATTCCGGCTCGAGCTGGTCGAACCGCAGTCCGGACTCCTGGATCATCAGGACGGTTTCCTGGGTCGTCAGGACGATATCGACGTCCGGATTGCCGTCCACGGTGAATTCGGGGCGCTGTGCCTCAAACTTCTTGGCGGTGCAGGGCATGATCGAGACGACCACGAGGTCTTCGCGGGCGATGCCGAGCTCTTTGGTGAGGACATCCTTGGCCAGCGAGCCGAACATCTGCTGCGGGGAGCGGCAGGAGGACAGGTTGGGGAGCATCTCGGCGTAGTACTGCTCCGCGAACTTGACCCATGAAGGGCAGCACGAAGTAAATTGGGGAAGGTTGACGGGCTTTCCTCCCGCAGCCGCCTTCGTGAAGCGATCCAGGAATTCGGTTGCTTCCTCGATGATCGTCAGGTCGGCAGTGAAGGAAGTGTCGAACACTTTGTCGAACCCCATGCGGCGGAGCGAGGCGACGATCTGGCCGGACGTCGTGGTGCCGGGGGTGTAGCCGAATTCCTCGCCGATCGCGACGCGCACCGCGGGGGCGACCTGGACGACGACGGTCTTCTTGGGGTCATGCAGCGCGGTCCAGGCCTCGTCCATGTTCGCCTTGGGGATGATGGCGCCGACGGGGCAGACTTTTGCGCACTGGCCGCAATTCACGCACTCGACGGACGCGAGGTCCTTGCCGAACGCGGGGGTGACCACGACCTTGGAGCCGCGGTTCGCGAAATCCAGCGCGCCGACGCTCTGGATCTCTTCGCAGACCCGGACGCAGTCGCCGCACAGCACGCACTTGTTGGGATCCCGGACGAGCGAGGCGGACGAGGTGTCGAGCGGCTTGTCGAGGTCGCTCTTGTTGAAACGGATCTTGTCGATGCCGAGCCGGCGGGACAGTTTCTGCAGCTGGCAGTTCGCGCTGCGGGAGCAGGTCGGGCACTGCTGGTCGTGGTTCGCCAGCATGAGCTCGACGATCATCTTGCGCATCGACCGGATCTCGCCGGTGTTGGTGCGGACGACCATGTCGGGCTCCGGCAGGGTGGAGCACGACGGCACCAGCCCCCTGCCCTGCACCTCGACCATGCACAGCCGGCAGGCGCCGTAGATGCTGATCTCGGAGTGGTAGCAGAATGTCGGGATGTCGATCCGCGCCTTGCGGATGACCTCGAGCAGGTTGCGTTCGTTCTCGATGACCACGGTCATGTTGTCGATCGTGAGGGTCTTTTCCTTTTTCATGTTCTCATGCTCCTGTCTGGTCAGCCGATGAATACGGCGGAGAATTTGCACGCGTCCTTGCAGGCGCCGCACTTGATGCAGGCGTCGGCGTCGATCCGGTAGGGCTTCTTCAGTTCGCCGGTGATGGCGCCGACGGGGCACTTGCGTGCGCACAGGCTGCAGCCGCGGCACTTGTCCTCGTCGATCCGGTATTTGGCGAGCGACTTGCACTGGCCGGTGGGGCAGTTCTTGCGGAACACGTGCGCCTCGTACTCGTCGCGGAAATAGCGGAGGGTGGAGAGCACCGGGTTGGGCGCGGTCTTGCCCAGTCCGCAGAGGGAACCTTTCTGCACGACCAGCGCGAGCTCCTCGAGCAGCGGGATCGTGGTCTCGTCGGCCCGGCCTTCGATGATGTCGTCCAGCAGGGCGAGCATCTGCTTCGTGCCTTCCCGGCAGACGACACACTTGCCGCAGGACTCGTTCTGGGTGAACTTCATGAAAAAGCGGGCGATGGCGACCATGCAGGTCTGCTTGTTCATGGCGACCAGTCCGCCGGAACCGACCATGGCGCCGGCCTTCTTGAGGTTTTCATAATCGAGCGGCAGGTCGAGGTGTTCCTGGGTCAGGCATCCGCCCGAGGGGCCGCCGATCTGGACCGCCTTGAAGTCGCAGCCGCAGCGCGTGCCGTCGTCGTTCACGACCCCGCCGCCGATGTCGTTGATGATCGTGCGGAGGGTGGTGCCGAACGGGACTTCGATGAGGCCGGTGTTGGCGACATGCCCGGTGAGGGCGAACGTCTTGGTTCCCTTGGAGGTTGCGGTGCCGACCGAAGCGTACTGCTCGGGTCCCATCGCCAGGATGACCGGAATGGTGGCCAGCGTCTCGACGTTGTTGATGACGGTCGGCTTGCCGAACAGTCCGCTCTGCGCGGGGAACGGCGGCTTGGGCGACGGCATGCCGCGGTTGCCCTCGATCGAGGCGATCAGGGCGGTCTCCTCGCCGCAGACGAACGCGCCGGCGCCTTCCATGACATGCAGGTCGAAGCTCGTGTCCGAACCGAAGATCCGGCTGCCCAGGATGCCGGCGTCGCGTGCGCACTGCACGGCTTTCTTCATGCGCTCGACCGCCAGCGGGTACTCCGCCCGGACGTATACATACCCCTCGTCCGCGCCGATCGCGCGGGCCGCGACGATCATGCCCTCGATGACGCTGTGCGGGTTGCCTTCCATGAGGCTGCGGTCCATGAACGCGCCGGGGTCGCCCTCGTCGCCGTTGCAGATGACGTATTTCTTGGGCTCGGCCTGGACGCGGGTGAGTTCCCATTTGCGCGCGGTCGGGAAACCGCCGCCGCCCCTGCCCCGAAGCCCGGATTCCATGATCAGCCGGCAGACTTCTTCGCCGTTCATCTCCAGGCACACGCGCCGGGCGCCGAAGTAACCGCCGGTGGCGATGTACTCGTCGATGTCCTCGGCGTCGATGTAGCCGGAAAGCTTGAGGGTGGTGCGCGTCTGTCTCCGGTAGAACCCGATGTCGTGGGATTTGGGGGTGTGCAGGCCGGTGTCGGGCTCCTGGTAAACGAGGCGGTCGACGATGCGTTTTTCCACGATCGTCGACTGTACGATCTCTTCGGCGTCCTCGGGCTTGACGTGGGTGTACAGGATGCCTTCGGGCAGGATCGTGACCAGGGGGCCGATCTGGCAGAAACCCTGGCAGCCGCTGCGGGACATCAGGACGTCCGCGTTCTCTTCCTGAAAATGGACCGCCACGTTCAGGCCGCTCGCGCCGAGGGCCGCGACCAGGCGGTCATGCACTTTGCGGGATCCGTTGGCGACGCAGCCGGTGCCCGCGCAGACGATGATCCGGGTGGGGATGGCGGCGGTTCTCGCTTCGTATTCTCTCTTGCGTTTGTCCAGATCGATCATGTTCAGGCCTCCGCTGTCTTTTCTTTTTCAGCTATAAGGATGACGTCGATCAGGGCGACGGCGCCCTGGGGGGTCATCGGGCCGTGCACTTCGTCGTCGACCACGATGGCCGGAGCGAGTCCGCAGGCGCCCAGGCAGGACACCAGCTCGAGGGTGAACATGCCGTTGTCGGTCGTCTTCTTCTTCGCGTCCAGGCCGAGCTTTTTTTCGAGTGCGTCCTGGATGGCGGTGGATTTTTTGACGTGGCAGGCCGTACCGTCGCAGATGCGGATGATGTGGCGGCCCTTGGGCTCGAGCGTGAAGTGCGAGTAGAAGGTCGCCACGCCGAACACCTTGGCGGGCGAGATCGAGAGCGACGTCGCGATGAACGTCATGATCTCCTCCGGCAGGTACTTGTACTCCGCCTGGACCTCCTGCAGGATGGGCACGAGGTGGGCGGGGTTGCGCCGGTGGGCGTCCAGGATCTGGCACACCCGGTCGAATCGTTTTCCTGTCTCGTTCTTAATCATGGTGGATTCCCAACTCCCTTGTCTTTCGGATTGAGACCTCGAGTTTGTTGGCCAGCACCGCCAGCGAGGTCGCCATGTTCTCGTGCTGTACAATCACGTCGTCCGGGACGGCGAGGTGATACGGGGTGAAATTCCAGATGGCCTTGACACCGGCGGCGATCATGCGGTCGCAGACGGCCTGGGCCTCGTAGGACGGGACGGCGAGTATGCCGATGAGGATGCGCAGGCGGGAGACCATGTCCTCGAACTTGTCCATCGGGAGCACGCTCTTGCCGGCGACGGTCTGGCCGGCCTTGGACGGGTCGTTGTCGAACGCCGCGATGATGTTGAGCCCGTAGTCCTCGAACCCCTCGTAACCCAGCAGGGCCTGGCCGAGGTGGCCGGCGCCGACGATGAACGCATCCTTGACGTTGTTGTAGCCGAGGAACTCCTCCATATGGTCCAGCAGGATCTCGATGTCGTATCCGGTGCGCGGTTTGCCGACGGCACCGATGAGCTCGAGGTCCTTGCGGATCTGGATGGGGTTGAGCGACAGGTCGGCCGCGATGGTCGTGCTCGAAATGGCGTCGAGGCGCTCGGCTTTCTTGCGCTTGAGGTATTGGTAATAGGTGGGGATGCGCCGGAGGGTGGGCTCCGGAATGACGACTTCCGACGGGGAAGGGATCGTGGTTTTCTCTGCCATATACGCCTCCTGGCCTTTGATGTCCCGCTGCCGCCGGGCGGCGGGTTTCGGATCCGATAAGTTATAGCGATATTCTCTTATCGATATTTCCTTATCGATTGATATCCTAGTCCAGCCACTTTTCTCTGTCAAGCGGTTTTGGCGTTTGTGTGGATATTTTTTTATCGATTGGCTGGAGAGCTGCATCCGACCCGCAAAAAACCCGTTGAACCGCGGGAGGCGCGTCGCCTGTTGGAGTGGCATATGCCACCAGTGTCATAAGATAAATTGACGCATATGAAACTGAGTGGTACGTTTCAAGTGTGCACAAACCACAGCGTTTCGCCGCGCACAGCAGAACTTTTTCACAAAGCCACCATAACGGAGGAGGACTCGGACGTGAGAGACATGAAAAAAATCACAGCCATGCTGCTCGTGCTCATTCTGGCCATGTCGTTGCTGTCGGGATGCGCCGGCACACCAGTCGCGACGACCACCACCGCCAAACCCACCACGGCGGCACCCACCACCGCAGGGCCCACCACCGCAGCGCCCACGACCGTGGCAACCACCGCCAAGCCCCTGACCGGCAAGCTCACGCTGTGGGACGGAACCTTCAGCCAGAACTACGCCCCCAAGGCGATCGACGCCTTCAAGACAGCGAACCCGGGTGTCGAAGTCACCGTTGAGTACCTCCCGGACGCCGGGATGAGCGACAAGTACCTCACCTCGATGTCCAGCGGTTCCGGTCCGGACATCGCGGCCTGCAACAACGACTGGATCGCCACGCTGGCGCAAGCGGACTGCCTCGTGAACCTGAAGGCCATGATCGATGCGGAAAAACTGGACATGACCGACTTCTTCGACGGCGCGCTCGAAGCGGTCAACTACAACAACGGGATCTACGGCATGCCGTACCGCGCCGAGACCCACGGCATTTTCTACAATGTGGACATGTTCAAGGCCGCCGGCTACACGACGATGCCCGAGACATGGGAAGAAGTGCTGCCGATCATCCAGGCCATCACCAAGGCCGGCGCAGGCAGCTACTACGGCATCGGAATCCCGCTCGGGATCGTCGGCAACACGACGTACCAGACATTCAACATGATCCGCGTGGCCGGCGGCGAAATCCTGTCGGCCGACCGGAAGACGGCGGCGTTCAACAGCGAGAAGGCGCTCAAGGGCATCACCTTCTTTGTGAAACTCTACCTGGACGGCAACGCGCCGAAGAGCGCACCGGAAAACGACAACAACATGAACCGCGAGCTGTTCATCAACAAGACGATCGGCATGTACATGTCCGGCGCGTATGACATCCCCACCATCAAGAAAGGCAACGCGGACCTCAATTTCGCAACCGCGAAGGTGCCGTATTTCAAGGGCGAGAAACGGGTCACCATCCTGGCGGGCTGGTCCATGGTCGTGAACAAGAGCTCCAAGAACCAGGATGCCGGCTGGGCGTTCGCCAAGTTCGTCTCCGGCAAGGAAACATCCGTGCTGTACTCCTCCACGTTCTCGGCACGGAAATCGAACATCACCAACGCGGCCTACGCGGACAAGCTCTACGCACCGCTGGCGGACGCCGTCCAGTACGGCAAGCCGCTGCAGCTGGTACCCCAGCTTTCGCAGATCAAGCAGATCATCTTTGACAACCTCCAGCCCACCTGGTCTTCCGGCAAGGCGATTCCGGACGCGGTCAACGCCGCCGCAGAGGAAGTGAACAAGCTGTTCAAGTAACCCCTGCACCAGCCATTTTAGGACAGCATCCGGTTGACCCGGGAGCGGCAACGGCTTCTCCCGGGTCAACTTGGACGATGGACCCGCCATACCGGCAAGCAACAGGAGGGCGAGATGAAGCGTATTCCCCTGAGGCGGCACAAATTCAACAAGGGCGTCCTGTTTGTCCTCCCCGCCATATCGGTTGTCGCTCTCGTGATGTATTTCCCGCTGGTCTACAACCTGATCCTGAGTTTTTTCGATAAAAACATTTATCACATGAAGGACTTTGTCTTCGCGGGCTTTGAAAAATACGCCGACCTGTTCACCAACTCCAAGTTTTACAACACCCTGCTGATCACGCTGGAGTGGACGACCATCAGCGTCTTTTTCCAGTTCGCGATCGGGTTCGCCTTCGGGCTGGTCATGTCCCAGGACTTCATCCGGTTCAAGACCGCGATCCGGATCCTGATCATGCTGTCCTGGGTCGTTCCGAGCATCATCAGTTCCAACGTCTTCAAGTGGATGTACCACTCCGATTTCGGCATCATCAACTACCTGGCCGTGCAGCTCGGGCTGGTCGACTCGCCGCAGAACTGGACCACTTCACCCAAGTTCGCGCTGATGAGCGCGATCATCGTGAACGTCTGGAAAATGTTCCCGCTGGTGCTGCTCTACATCGAAGCCAGCATGCAGTCGGTCCCCGGCGAGCTCAAGGACGCCGCGGTCGTCGATGGAGCCAACGGGTTCCGGACGTTCACGACCGTCACGCTCCCCCACATCGCGATCACCTGCAAAACGGTCCTGCTCCTGCTGGTCATCTGGACCATGAACGCGTTCACCTTCATTTTCGTGCTGACCGGAGGCGGCCCGGCCCGTTCGACCGAGACCCTGTCCATCTTCATCTACCGGGAGGCGTTCATCAACTACGAGTACAGCATGGCCGCCGCGACCAGCACGATCATGTTCCTGTTCGTGGCGATCCTGAGCACCATCTACTCGAGATACGCCCTGCGCGGTGATCAACATGATTGAGAACAAGACGGCCCGGCCGATCAAGATCACGGCGACCTACGTCGCGTTGTTTCTCCTGGCCTGCGTCGCCCTGTTTCCGATCACCTGGATGATCGATTCCTCGTTCAAGGGCCCGAGCGAACTCTTCACCAATCCGCCGTCCTACGGGTTCAAGGAGTTCACCTTCGTCAACTACGCCAAGATCCTGTTCGACAGCCAGGTGCCGCGGACCTACCTGAACAGCATCGTGATCTCCGTCAGCGCGACGTTCCTGACCCTGTTCTGCGCCATCCTGGCCGGTTACGGCTTCTCGCGGTTCCGGTTCCGGGGTTCCAACGCCCTGTCGATCGCATTGCTGTACGGCCAGATGATGCCGGCGTGCGTCATCATCATCCCGCTCTATCTCGCGTTCAGCAGGACCGGCCTGATCGACTCGTACCTGTCGCTGATCCTGCCGGACATGGCCATCACGATTCCGCTGGCGACCCTGATGCTGCGGGCGTTTTTCAACGGGGTGCCCCGGGAACTCGAACAGGCGGCCCGGATCGACGGGTGCAACTCCATCCAGTCCCTGGTCAAGATCGTGCTTCCCATCTCCTCGTCCGGCCTGGTCGCCGTCGGGGTCTACACGTTCCTCACCACCTGGGAGGAATTCCTGTTCGCGTTGAACCTGACCAACTCGATCACCTCCCGCACCGTCCCGATCGCGGTCGACATGCTCCGGGGAGAGTATTACGTGGACTGGGGCGCCATCATGGCGGCCGGCGTGCTCGTGGCGCTGCCCACGATCCTGCTCTTCCTGTTTTGCAACAAATATTTCGTGAAAGGACTTGCCGAAGGCTCCATAAAAGGGTGAAAATCAACCAACCGGTCAACGAAAGGAAGGAACAACAATGGTCACATCATTCGCACACGCTGCCCTAACCGTTCAGGACATGGACAAATCCGTCGATTTCTACACACGCGTACTCGGGTTCAAGAAAGCTTTCGACATCCTGGAGCCGGAGACGGGTAAACCCTGGATCGTCTACATCGCCGTGGCGCCCGGCCAGTTCCTGGAGCTGTTCTACGGCGGAACCACCCCGATCCGCGAATTCTCAAAGGAGATCACCGGGTTCAACCACCTGTGCTTCGGGGTGTCCGACATCCAGGAAATCGCGGCCCACATCGAAAAAGCGGGCGTCGCGCTGGACCGCCCCGTCAAGTTCGGCGTCGACAACAACTGGCAGTGCTGGGTCCGGGATCCGGACCGGAACCGGATCGAACTGATGCAGATCGGCGCAGACTCGCCGCAGACGAAATACTTCGCAGGAAAATAACCGGGCATCGGCATGGCCGGAACCGGCCGCCGAGAGAGGTCTGCTTATGGACAAGATGGGAACAAAGAGGTTCATCAAGATCGGGATCGTCGTTGCGGACATCGAGGACGCCGCCCGCCGTTATGGCGAACTGTTCCACCTGGACAAGGTTCCGGTCGCCCACGATTATGAACCCGGCAAGGACGCGCCGCCGAGAACCTTCCAGAAGTACCTCGGCAGAGAGGATTTCGTCACGCTGAAGTACGCCATTGTCAACGTCGAGCCGATCTACATCGAGCTGGTCCAGCCGACGGGCGACAAGCCCAGCCCCTGGCGGACGTTCCTCGAGAAGAACGGCCCCGGTGTGGCGACGATCACGTTCCTGGTGGACGGACAATACGAGGAGCACATCGACATGATGGAGAAAGCCGGCTACCCGGTGATTTTCCAGCAGGAGAAAGGCAACGAGCGCTATTCCTATTTCGACACCCAGAGTCTGCTCGGCGTATGCATCGACATCAAGGAGCGCAAGCCCCTCGAAGAGAAAGAATGACCCCAGGAGGCGATCAAATGGCAGGAATCATCGGAACGAACGTGGTTGTCCAGGTCGGCATCGTCGTACGGGACATCGAAAAGACCAAAAAGAAATTCGCCGCGTTTCTCGGAGTCGAGGAACCGATCTCCAAGCCCAGCGGAGACTATGCCATCACCCAGACGGTCCTCCGCGGGAAGCCTGCGCCGGACGCCGCCGCCCTGCTGGCTTTCTTCAACGCGGGCGACCACTTCCAGCTGGAGCTGATCCAGCCGAACGGGTTCCCGTCGACCTGGCAGGAATTCCTGGACGAGCACGGCGAAGGGGTCCACCACATCGCCTTCACGATCAAGGACATGAAAGGCAAGATCCAGGCCTGCGAAGAATTTGGGATGCCCCTGATCCAGAAAGCCGAGTACAGCAAGGGCAACGGTCGGTACGCCTACATGGATGCCTCCGAGGACCTGAAAGTATTGATCGAGCTGCTGGAGAACGACTGAGAAACATGGACATCCGGCTGACTTTCGATGAAGACGCCGCGAACTACGATGCGCTGCGGCCGACTTATTGCGCGGACCTGTTCCGGGACGTGCTGGCGTACTCGGGACTGGCCCCCGGGATGCACGCGGTCGAGGTCGGGATCGGGACCGGACAGGCCACCCGCCCGTTCCTCGACGCGGGGTGCCGTGTCACCGCCGTGGAACTGGGCGCGAACCTCGCGGATTATGTACGTCGAAAGTTCGCGGCATATCCGTTGTTCCGTGTGGAAAACGTCGCGTTCGAGGCATTCGAGTGCCCGCCGGAAAGCGTGGACCTGCTTTATTCCGCGACGGCGTTCCACTGGATCCCCGAAGACACAGGATATCCCAAGGCGCTCCGGCTGCTCCGGCGTGGCGGAACGCTCGCGCTGTTCTGGAACCGTCCGGCGCCCCGCGGGGACGACCCGCTGCATGTCGAAACCCAAAACCTGTACCGAAAATACCCTCTGGGCGACACCTATATCCCGCCACCCGCCGTCGACGACCCCGCCCGGTACCGCCGTATCCGGGACACCATCGCCTCCTTCGGGTTCGATCCGGTCGAATTCCGGCTGTACCATGCGGTTCGGACGTTCAACGCCACGGACTATGTCCGGCTGCTCAACACCTATTCCGATCACCGCAGCCGTCCGGCCGCCGTAAAAGAGGCATTCGAACGGGAACAGGCGGACCTCATCCGATCCTACGGGGACCGTTTCGAAATTCACGACACGATGGACCTGTATCTGGCAAGAAAGCCCTGATTTATTGCGTTACAGAACGACCCCGCTCTCGCGAAGCCTGCCCTGCAGTTTTCCGACATCCACGCCGTCCGGCGTCGTCCCGTCCCGCAGCGCAATGCCCGCGGCCACGCCGGCCGCCTGCCCGCCCTGCATGCAGGCATACACCTGGCGGATGGCGCTCTCGGCTTCGTGGTCCGCGCTCATGCAGCGCCCGGCGACGAGCAGGTTTTCCACGCGCTCGGGAACGATGCAGCGGTACGGCACCGAGAACATCTCGCCTGGTTTGGGGGTGTAGTGCATGCTCGCGCTGTTCGTTGCGATGACGCTCGGCTGTCTCCAGTCGCCGTCCAGCGCGTGCAGGTCATAGAAACGCGGGAACAGGAAGATGCTGTCGTCGAAACGCCGGTCGTTCTCCATGTCGTCGAGCGTCAGCTCGTACAGCCCGCGGATGCGCCGGGAGTCGCGGAATCCGATTTCGGAGGCGATCGCGGCGATCTCGATGTTTTCCATGCCGTGCACGTTGAGCCGCAGGTATTCGACAAACTCTGCGATCTGCTTGCGCGCCAGGAGATTGCCGCGGGTCAGGCTGTCGCTGTCCGTCGGGTCGCAGCCGTAGGTTTCGGAGTAGTTCATCTCCATGGCGAGTCCAGCTTCGGTCAGGCCGCCGATGAACGGGATCCGGTTGTGCAGGAGGTTGTAACGGCCCTCGTCGCGGAGCCTGGTCAGCACATCCCGCACCGACCGGATGTCGTTCTCCTGTCCGCGGAACCACTCCACATCGACACCGGCCAGCGAGAACATCAGGGTGCCGGGCTGGCACAGCCCGTCGGACGCGCGTCCCTGCCGGAACGGCACCCCGGCGAACGCCGCGACGTCGCCGTCGCCGGTGGCGTCCACCACGATCGCCGCGCGATAGGCGACCGGGCCTTTTTCTGTATAGGCGACCACGGCGTCGATCCGGTCGCCCTGCATGACCACGTCGCCGACAAACGCGTGGAACAGCAGGTCCACGCCCTCGTCCAGGACAAAATCGTCCAGGAACAGTTTCATGTACTCGTTATGCAGGCGTTCGTTCTCCCCGACGAAATGCGAGCGGCCGTAATCGGCGTAGAATCCCCGCTCCATCTCGGCGTAGAGGCCGCTGGAACGGAACGGGATATGGCGCATGTAGTGGTTGGCGATGCCGACGTGGGAGTCGGTGACATTGCCGCCGAGGAACCCGCGCTTCTCCAGCAAGGTGACGCGAAGCCCCTCGCGCGCGGCCGCGATCGCAGCGCCGATCCCCGCGGGGCCGCCGCCGACGACCAGCACGTCGATGTCTTCGCGCAGGGTCGCGCGACGGGATGGCAAGTCGATGGATCGGGTGTCGCTGTTGTCCATGGGATGCCTCCTCGACCGATCCGCCCGGGTGCGGAATGGTATGATGGAACTCGGGTTTCCGGTCAACCCGGACAGACCCATGATACACGATCTGATTATGAGCGGGGAGAACGTCGGCATGCCTGGAAGCAGAAAACGGAATGCCCCCCTGCCCCTGTTCCTGGCGGCCCTGCTGCTAGGCGCGGCGGTCTGGGCGGCGCTGGACCGGGTGGATCCGGGCACACCGGCGACGGTTTCGCAGACTGTCCCGATGACTGCCGCGACAAGCGGGCCGCCGCCGGCAGGGTCCCAGGAACGCTGCGTGGTGGAGCGCGTGGTGGACGGTGACACATTGATCGCCTCGGTCGACGGGGTCCGCGAGCGGATCCGGCTGATCGGGATCGACTCGCCGGAGATCGCCGCAACCGGCGAGGACGGCAGCGTCAAGGCCGGTGAACCGTACGGTCCCGAGGCGGCGCTGCGCCTGGGCGAACTGGCGCTGGGCAGGCCCCTGCGGCTGGTCCGGGACGTCTCCGACCGGGACCGCTATGACCGGCTGCTCCGATACGTCTGGCTGGAGGACGGGACGTGCATCAACCTCGTCCTGGTGCAGGAGGGGCTGGCGGACGCGAAGAGCTATCCGCCCGACACCGCGATGCAGTCCGAACTCGACCAGGCGGAGAGGCAGGCGATGGATCTCGGCCTCGGCATCTGGTCGGGGCGCTGACGACCGGACCGAATCCGCTTTTTCATGGAGGATACCATGGACGATCTATACACCTGGACGGCAACCGAACTGGCGCGCGCGATACGGAGCAGGGTCGTGGGCGTCGAAGAATTGGTGCTGCAGTATTTCCGGCGGATCGAGAAATACGACGGACCGGACGGCTTGAATACGATCGCGGAATGGAACGACGACGCCATCCGGACCGCAAGGGCCATGGACTCGGCCGGAGTCGGCCGTGACGGAGTTCTGTTCGGCCTGCCTGTTTTAATCAAGGACAACATCGATGTGGCGGGCCTGCATACGACAGCCGGCAGTCTCGCCCTTGCAGACAACCTCCCCGGCAGCGACGCGCGCGTCGTCGCCAATCTGCGCCGCAACGGCGCGATCATTCTCGGCAAGACCAATATGACAGAATTTGCGAACTACACCGGCGACGGAATGCCAGGCGGATACAGTTCGCGCGGCGGCCAGGTCAAGAACGCATACGACCGTGCCAAAAATCCCAGTGGATCAAGCTCCGGCTCCGCCGTTGCGATGTCGGCAGGATTCTGCGCCGCGGCGGTCGGGACGGACACGTCCTTTTCCATCGTCGGCTGTGTCACGGAAAACGGCGTCACGGGCCTCAAGCCCGCGTTCGGTTCGCTGTCGGCGCAAGGGATCGTTCCGATCGCCCCGACTCTCGACAGCGCCGGTCCCATCACCCGCGACCTGGCCGACGCGCTGCTGGTTTATTCCGCTATGCGCGACAAACCTCTTGCGCCGGTCGGCCCGATGCTTCCCCGAACGATGCACCTTGCCGTGAACACGTATCAGCGGGATCAGGTGTCCAGCGGTCAGCTCGCGTTGTATGAAGCGGTCTTTGACGCGCTCCGACACGACGGGGTGAAAATATCCGAGGTCAACCACGCCTATGTGCCCGGCCAGCGCGACATCATGCGCTGCGAGTTCCGGCACGGGCTCGAGTCCTATCTGTCCCTTACAAACGCCAAGCGTCGCACACTCGCGGAAATCGTCGAGTTCTATGAATCGGATCCGGACCGGATGATGAAATACGGAGATACCTATCTGCGAAAGGCGTTGGACGATGCATCGGGAAAACTCGACGATCCGGCGTATATCGACGCCCTTTCCGAGCGCAGAAGGCTTCGCGGGCAACTTATGGAAAGCCTGCGCGGGTATGACGCCTGCATGATGACCGGACCGACGAACATCATGCATTTCACCGGCCTGCCGTCCCTGGCGCTTCGGCTCGGCATAGCGGACGACGGAACGCCGCGGGGCATGATCCTGTACGGGGCGGACGAGCGGCGGCTGTTCGCGGCGGCACGGACCGTGGAGCGATACTGCTCGCCGGTTGCGTTGCCGACCTTGTAAGTCAGCCCTATGCGGACGTGGACGTCCGGCTGCGAAGCGCCTGACGGATCGACAGGTATTCGGTGTTGTCCGGGGTCAGCCGGCACAATTCGTCCGCAAACGCCAGCGCCTCGGTCAGGCTGCGGGCCGCGACCTGCTCCTGGATGGCCGTCAGAAGCGCGGACTCCAGCTGCCCCGCCACCTGCATGCGCAGCCGCGGCAGCGGGATGAACTCCATGTCCCGGCACAGTTCGCCCTGGTGGATCCGGCACGCCTCGCGGAGGGCGTCGGCACGCGCGTCCCGGTCCATCGCCGGCATCTCGCGCAACAGGGTGCGGAAACGCTCGAAGTCGCTCACAATCCGGTTCTCGTCCAGCCAGTAATAACCGCCGGCGGCCAGGATCATGTCGTCGAACCCGGCCTGCTCCAGGGAATGACGCAGGACGGACAGCGTATTCTTGACCTGGTGTACCAGCTGCTCCTCGGTCGCGTCCGGAAAAATCGACTCGACCAGGCTTGCCCGTGATTTTTTTAGCCCGCGGTGCAGGACCAGGAAAAAGAACAGGTCCCGCGCCTTTCGTGTCCGCCAGCGGACCGGCATCCCGCCGGCCTCCGCCGTGGCGTTTCCAAAACAATGAACCGTGAGGTTGGCCGGTACGACAGGTTCCTGAGGAACCGCCGTGACCGTGACGGCAAGCGCGGGCAGCTCGCCGAGCAGTTTGCGCTCGGCGCAGACACGCAGCAGCGGACCCGCCGCCTGGGCGTGTTCCGTCAACCAGGCCGTAGACAACGGAAGCAGCTGCGCGGACAGGCCGCCGATGATGTTCGCCGCGCGGGTATCGTCCCCCTCCCCGGCCGCGATGGCGGACAGTACGAGCGAGGATTCGAGCAGCGGATAGCCGGCGCGGCCCTTGACCGAGCGTCGAACCACGGCATTGGCATATTCGATCGCGTCGTCGGGGAGTCCGCGCAGGAACGAGAGGGTCGCCAAACAGGCGTCGGCGATGTCCATGGCCGGCAGGTCGTCCGGAGCGACGCCCAGGCGCGCCTCGTAGGCAAGACCGAGCCCGCGATCCCAATACCCCTGCAGACAAAGCGTCTTGATGAATTCCAGGTCGCAGCGGAGCGCGTCGGCGGTGTCTCCCTCCGCCAGCGCTTCCTGGCGGCCGCGGGAGAAGAGCTGCAGTGCCTCCTCGGATCCGCCGGTCATGCGCCGGCAAAGCCCGAGACCGTACAGGTACAGCACCCGTCCTTCCCGGCGGGGGTCGACACCGTCCAGATCCTCCCGGTGCAAGGCTTCCTCGAACAGCGCGGCCGCTTCCTCGACACCGCCGCATCGGTAACGCTGCAGCAGGACCTCTGCCGGAACTCCATAATCCCCGTGTCGGGCGGAAAGCAGGCGATGGACATTCCACGCCTTTTCCGGGCGGCCGTCCCGGGCCAGCCACAGGGCCAGCGCGGACAGCAGCCGCAGGGACGAGGGATCTTCCACCCGTTCCTCCAGCGTACGGTACAGTTTTTCGCGCCAGGGCGCGTATCGCTCCATCACCGGCCAGGCGGCGTCGGTCAGCGCGGCGATTTCGACCACCAGGTCGACTTGCGCGGAGGGATGGATGCTCGCCTCGTCAAAGATCGCGGCGATCTCGGCGGCGGCGTCGGAATACCGGCGGGTGTTTCGGCAGGCCGCGGAGGACAGAAGGCCGACCCAGATAAGCCCGTCCGAGTCCTTCTGCTCCTCAAAGTAACGCCTGGCCGCGTCGAGGTGGGCGAACACCGCAGGATCGCCGCGCAGCAGGGATTCGCCTGCAGCCAGCAGGCGCAGGTCGGGATGGATGGCCAGGATGGCGTCGGGCAGCAGCGAATTATAGTAGCGAAGGCGGTCCGCCCAGACGGAGGACAGCAGGGAGTACCGTGAGACCCGCAGGATGCGCGCGGCCTGCCCGGCGTCGCCGTTCTCGAGCGCGACGCCCATGGCCTGGGCGTGAAGCCCGGCTCCCAGCAGGGCGTCCAGTGCCGCGGCGCGCTGTGCGGGCGACAGCGGATACCGGCGGCGCAGCGTGTCGCCGATCAGGGGGTGCAGGGAATACGTGTTGTCCGTCGCGGTCAGGAACACGCCGCGTGACAGCAGCTTATGCAGGATTTTTTCCGTCGGCTGGGCACCGGGCTGGACGCCGAGAATCGCGTCGCACAGGGCGGGCGTCGCATGCGGGAAGTGGGCCGGAATGGTCAGGATCTCCCGCTCGCCGGGATCCAGGCCGGCCACAATGCGGTCGGCCAGCGCGCCGGTCTCCTCCCGGAGCGCCTCGTAGCCGTAATGCCGGAGCAAAGCCAGTCCGAACGGCCAGCCCTCCAGCCGCCGGGCGCGCATATAGTTTTCCTTGTTGTCGAGATAGCGCTCGGCCTCCTCGCGGGAAAACCGCAGGTCCGAGGCGCCGAGTTCGATGAACCGGCGCTCAAGCGGCAGGTCCGCAAACAGCGTGACGGGCATGTCCGCAGAGAGGACCAGTCGCAGCGAGCGGCCGGCATAACCGGCCAGGTGGCGCAGGAACTGGCGGACCGCCTCGCTCTTGATCACATGCACGTCGTCGAGGAACAGCGTGATCTTTCCGGTGGCGTCGTCCAGCAGCCCCAGGAAACGGCCGGCGGCCGCGTCGGGGCGAAGGTCGTCCGGAGGGCTGGTCAGCAGGTCGGCGAACGTCTGGGAAGATCCCGGAAAGCACGGTTCAAATGCCGCGGCCATATAGGTGAGAAACTGGCGGAACGCGTTGTCGGTCTCGTCCAGCCGGTACCAGACGGCGGTCTCGTCGCGGGCCAGCCGGATCTGCGTCATGAGGACGGTCTTGCCATAACCGACCGGCGCGGACAGAAGGACGTTGCGCCGCCCCGAAGACGCGACGCGGTCGGTCAACCTGCGGCGCGGGATTGCGTCGTCCGGCACACCGGGTTTGCGCAGTTTCGCTCCGACAAGATCCAAGGGAACACCTCCCGTTCTACTGCTTCTGGTACCGCGGGTGTCCGTTGTCATTACCTGTTCTTATTGTATTATCCGGCACGGTAGCGTCTTTGACAACCGTGGATGACATCGCCGCCGTCCGATTCACGATATAATGGAAAAAAACATCCGGAGGCCGAACCATGTCGCATGCCGTCACGCTCCGCCCCTCGCGGGAAGTCCGTGTCCATATCCGCAGGCTGTGGGACGATCTTGAGGCGGCCGGGGTGCCGCTGGGCTTCGACCGATCCCTGATCGAACCGCATATCACGCTGTCGGTCGTCGAATCCGAATCCGACGCGGATCCCGCCCGTTCGATCTCCGCGCTGGAAGTCTGGTGCCGTACGTTCGCGGCCGCCCTCCCGCAGATTCCGCTCCATCTCCCGTCGCTCGGCGTTTTTCCGGGCGCTCAGGGATCCGTGCTGTTCATCGGGGCGTCCTCGCGCGGGCCGGTCGGCGACGCGTTCGACGTGTTTCACAAGGGATTGCCGGACGGCTGCCGCATCGCGGACCGGATCTACTCGCCCGCTTTCTGGATGCCCCATGTCACGCTGGCGCTGGGACTGGATACGGCGGCGCTGGACAAGGCCATCCGGATCGTCATGCGTCGGTTCGAGCCGTTGTCGTCCGACGCCGCGGACCTGGAGCTGTATGAACTGATGCCGGTCCAACGGGTGCTTCGCATCGCGCTCGGGCCTTGCGACTGCGGACTGGACAAACGGACCTGCGGACGCTGCGAACGCGTCCGCTATCGCCTTCAGTCCTGACTCCGGGCTTTCTTGATCTCCCTGTACAGCGGCATGTAGATTTCCGTGTCGCGGACCGCGCAGCCGGTGACCTGGCCCGCGCGCATCAGCTCGGTGCATTTTCCGCAGGCCAGGCAGCACTTGGCGCGGTCCAGCACATTGTTGGCCTCCATGGTGTAGCCGGCCTGCATCTGGCGCGTCGCGTTCAGGATGTCGCGCGCGAAGTCCGGGTACGCGAACGCCTGGCGGCCGAATCCCGCCATGTCCGCCATGCCGGATTCCAGCACGCCCGCCGCCAGGAACGGCGACAGGAAAGACAGATAGCTGTAGCCGGTGCCGATGACCGTCATCCCGGGAACCGCCTTTTTCAATTCACCGGACAGGCGGATGGACCGGGCGATACCGGCCAGCGGATGCTCGGGCGGCTCATACCCGCCCGTATTGTAGGGGCGGTTGACGTGAGGATTGTAGTACGGGGATCCCATCGTCATGTCGATCAGGCGCATCCCCTTTTCATACAGGATCCGGGCCAGGCGGAGGGGTTCCTCCAGGTCGATTTCCGTTCCTTCCGGACCCTTGCAGCCGAATCCGCCGGGCAGGCCGTCGAACAGGTTCATGCGGCTGGCCAGGATCATCTCGCCCTTGAGCGCGGTGCGGACCTTGTCCAGGGTCTCCAGCAGGAAACGCGTTCGGTTTTCAAAACTGCCGCCGTATCTGCCGGGCCGCCCGGTCGCGGACAGGAGTTCGCTGACGAGGTAGCGATGGCAGGCCTTGATGTCGACCCCGTCGAATCCGGCCTCCCAGGCCAGCAGCGCGGCGCGGACGAACGCCTCCTGCAAGGCGTCGAGCTCGTCGTCGGAGATGGGCTCCAGGGCGGGGTCGACGGCGTGCACCGCGTCGATCTCCGCCTGGTGGTAAGCGATTTTGGGTGCGGGCGTCCCGTCCGGCCTGGCGAAGCGCCCCGCATGGGTCAGCTGGAGGATGACGACCGGCGGCTGGCCGCCCTTTTCACGGGCGACCTCCCGGATGCGGGAGACCAGGTCGCGGAATGCCTCGACGTTGCCGTCATGGATCCACAGGTGCCGCGGATTCGCGCGTCCCTCCGGGACGACCGCGACCGCCTCGACCCAGATGAGTCCCGCTCCGCCATGGGCGAAACGCTCGTACCGGCGGAACGTGAGTTTGTCCGGGGATCCGTCCTCCGGATTCGCGTCGCATCCCTCCATCGGCTGGATCGCGAGGCGGTTGGGCGCCGTCCGTCCGCCGATCACCAGCGGTTGGGCCAGCAGCGGCAGGTTTGCGGACAGCGGGATGGACACGCCCTGTTCGCGGATCACATTGCGAAGTTCGCTCAAGGTCTGGATCAGCATGGATCATCCTCCTTTGTGGAAACGCTCCAGCGGGAGCGATAGGTGGCCCAGTCGTTCTCGAACCACTGGCTGTCGGGCGGGATCGGACGCACAGGCGTCCAGTCTGTCGTCATGGTATAGAGGGGGTCCTCCGCGCGGGAGACAACCGTCTGCTGGATCATGGCGGCGGGACCGGTCCCGGCGCCAGCGAGAGAAAAACGCAAACCGGCACAGGACCGGTCGCCCTGCGGGTCGAGCAGCAGCCATCCTCCGCGGCTGCCCAGGCCGCGGTCGGCCAGGTCGAGCATCGCGGACAGGCAGGCCGCCTGGGCGATCAGCAGGTCGAAATTGCGCAGCGCGAGGGCGAGCTGGCCCGGAGCGGTCACGATTTGGCCGGCCGCGGGATCGGCGAGCTCGGCCATGCAGTCCTCCCGGGCGGCCCGCATCCCGGCGGGATCGCGCAGGAAGCCGGCGCAGTCGGACATGCGGCGCTGCAGCCGGCGGCGGAAAGGGCCGGGCGCCAGGCGGCCGTCCGGCGAAGCCTCGTCCGGCCGGGACATCATGTGGCTCGCCAATCCCAGCCGATGCCGTACCACCGGCAGGCTGGCCGTTAAAAAATCATCCACGTCCGGCAGGCTGGCCGGCCCTTCGCGCGCAATGCGCTGGGCGGCGCGGCGGCTTCCGGCCTGGGTCTCATTGAGCGCGCTGCCGCCGGGGCGTCGGACCCCAAAGGACCCGTTCGCTTCCCCGATCGGGTAGAGTCCGCGCAGTGGGCTCTCCCACCAGATGTCCCCGACGAGCCCGCCGTTGTGATGCTGGGCGCATACCGCGATCTCCAGTGGTTCCGCGGCAAGGTCGATCCCGTGCGCGGCATACAGCCGGACCGCGTCCGGATTCATGCGGCGCAGCCGGTCGATCGGGGTGCCGTCCAGCGCGCCGGACCGGGCGAGATAGGCATAGGCTTCCCCGCCGATGGTCTCGGGTGTGAACGGCACAGCGGCGCCGCGCGGATTGCTCCGATAATCGAGGCAGACCCGCCGGCCGCGTTCGCGGCTCTCCCGGAACACCGCGATGTCGACGATCGACGAACCGCCGGCCTCCAGCCTGCGGGGGTCGAACGGCCACTGGTATCCCTTGAGGAAAACCGCCGTCATCGCAGCGGCGTCGGAATCAAAATACTCGGACAGGAACTCCCGCTCGTCCGAACCGTCCCGCGTGGTCGATACATAGCGCGGCAGCACCTGCTGGTAGGTGCCGGAGAGGTTCCAGCGGAACCGCGTCGAGGCGATGCCGTACTGCCACTCCGTCAGGTTCTGGCCGGGCGCGCCGGCCTCCAGCGCGATGCCCGTGGCGCCGGACTGCGACGGCGGGTAGACGCTGTCGGCGTACAGCCCGGCGGGGCCGCCGGTGGCCCAGACGATGCGGGCGCACTGGAACAGCGTGAACCGGGGGTTGTGCCGGTCGGCGAGGTCCAGCGCGAGCAGTCCCCGGACCTCGCGGCCGTGCGTCCCGGCGGAGTCCGGGCCGTGCGATGTTTCATCCGAAATCAGCGCCACCGCCTGCATTCCCTCTAAAATCGGGATGCCCCTCCCCCGGACCTGGCGCTCCAGGCAACGGGTCATGATCTGCGCGGTCAACGGTCCGGCCGAAGTGGCGCGGGTGGACTCGTCATGGTCGGTCCGATAGCCCACATACTCCCCGAACTCGTTGTGCGGAAACGGCACCCCGATGTCCACGAGCCGGGAGAATCCGATCGCCGAAAGCGCCGCCTGCACCAGAGCGATGTCGCCGTGCATGGCGCCGCCGGAAAACAGCGTCTCCGCCATGGCCCGCACGGAATCCGGCTGTCCGCCGGCCAGATTGAGCTTGTAGTAGGTCTGCTTGTCCGAACCGGTATTGCGCGAGGTGCCATATCCCAGCCCCTCGGTCAGGACCGCCACGTCCGTGATGCCCATTGAGGCCAGCAGGTCGGCGGTATTCAGCCCCGCCGCGCCCGAACCCACGACCAGCGTGTCCAGGCGGCAGACCTCCATCACGACGCCGGCGATGTCGGCTGTGCGTTTTTCCATCGGTACTCAGAGCCTCCGGATGTGGAAGCCGCCGTCGATGTCCAGCACCTGGCCCGTACAGAAGGTAAGGGATCCGGATGCCAGGACCGACACGGCGGCGGCGATGTCGTCCGGTGTGCCCCATCGCGGGATCGGGGTCAGCCCGTCGGCGATGAGCCGGTCATATTTGTCCTGGACCGCGGCGGTCATGTCGGTGCGAATGACGCCCGGCCGGACTTCGTAAACCGGGATGCCCCCGGCGGCCAGGCGGTCGGCGAACAATTGGGTCACCATCGCGACGCCCGCCTTGGAGATGCAGTACTCGCCGCGGCTGACCGACGCCGTATACGCGGAAACCGAGGAGATGTTGACGATGGCGGGCCGGTAATCGGGGATCGTGCCCATCCCGGCCAGCATGATGGCGGCGGCTGCCTGGCACATGAAAAACGTGCCTTTGAGGTTGACGGAAAGCACGTCGTCCATGCTTTCCTCCGTCACGTCCAGCAGGTCGCCCCGGCGCTTCGGCGCGATGCCGGCGTTGTTGACGAGCAGATCCAGACGGCCGAACCGCTCCGTCACCCGATCGAACAGGGTCCGGCGGGCGTCGGCGTCGGCGATGCTGCCGCGCACGTACAAGGTGTCCCCGCCCGCGGCCGCAACCGTCGCAAAGCACCCGTCGGCGGCCGAATCCGGCCCCGACCCGATGGTGGCGATGTTGTATCCGTCGCGTGCCAGCCGCTCGGCGATGCCTCGCCCGATGCCGCGGGAGGCGCCGGAAACCAGCGCGGTTTTGCCATGTGCCATGGGTGACAACCTCTCAGCGAAATGTATCCCTACTATTTTACCATATCGGCCACAGCCGGGGCGCGGCCAGCAGCAGGCCTAGCCCGATGACAGCCAGTGCCGCCACTGTATGGCCCAGGATGCGGGCGCGGCTGTGACGCGGCGCGGCATTTCCGGCATCCAGCTCGATCAACCCGGTTGGGATCAAAACGGCCGCCAGAGCCAGCGGTACGACAACAAAACCCGTCACTCCGTATCCTGCGCCGATACCGGCAAACACGATACCGGTCAGCCCCTCGACGACCGGATAACGCGAGGCGATCGGCGCCCCGCAATAGCGGCACTTGCCGCGGAGGAAAATCCAGGAAAAAACAGGTACGAGGTCGAGAACGCCCAACCGGTGCGAGCACTTGGGGCAGGCCGACGGCGGATGGACGATCGATTGCCGCCGCGGCAGGCGCCAGACCACGACATTGAGGAACGAGCCGATGACCAGTCCCATCAGGCCCAGATAGGACACCAGGAACACTTTGATCGGATCCACGGGCACCCGCCTTTCAACACAGAGAAAAAAGGAATACGCTGACATTATACCAAGCACAAACAAAACAGCGGCTTTTTCAAAATCCTTGGTTGAATAGCGGAACTGTGCCACAACCGATTGACGCTGCCGAAACGACTCATTATCATGGGTTTTGCTCTTTCGATTACACCGCAATGGCGCTTTTTCAAAAAGGAGACCCGATCATCATGGGCATGAAAATGACATTCCGCTGGTATGGAGACGGGCATGACAACATCCCTCTCGCACACATCCGCCAGATCCCCGGCATCACCGGCGCGGTCACGACCCTGATGGACATCCCCGCGGGCGAAGTCTGGCCCGAGGACGAGATCCTCGCGATGAAAAAGCAGGTCGAGGACGCCGGCCTGACGATGGAAGTCATCGAGAGCGTCAACGTCCACGAAGACATCAAGCTCGGCGCCGGCCGCCGCGACGAATACATCGCGAACTACATCACGACGATCCGCCGCCTCGCCAAGGCCGGCGTCAAGGTCATCTGCTACAACTTCATGCCGATCTTCGACTGGCTGCGCTCCGACCTCGCGAAGCCGCTGCCGGACGGTTCCACGGTCCTGGCCTACGACGCCGCGCGCATCGAGGGGGTTGACCCGCTCAAACTGGTGGAGAACATGGCCCGTGAGGCCGGCGGCTTTTCGCTGCCCGGTTGGGAGCCTGAGCGGCTCAAGGAACTCACGTCCCTGTTCGATCTGTATCGCCACATGAACACCGACAAGCTGTTTGAGAATCTCGGCTATTTCCTGCGCGCCATCGTGCCGGTCTGCGAAGAAGTCGGCATCCGCATGGCCATCCACCCGGACGATCCGCCGTGGCCGATCTACGGCCTGCCCCGCATCGTCACCGGCGAAGCCAACCTGACCCGCCTGTTGGCGCTGGTCGACAGCCCGGCCAACTCCTTGACCCTCTGCACCGGTTCGCTGGGATCCAATCCCGAAAACGACATCCCCGCGATCGTGCGGAAGTTCTCCGGCATGGGCCGCGTCGCGTTCACCCACATCCGTAACGTCAAAATCGAGAAAAAGGGCGTGTTCCACGAATCCTCCCACCTCTCGTCCGACGGCAGCCTGG
>CAZNGQ010000001.1:0-39161 GCA_964572095.1 uncultured Oscillospiraceae bacterium | reverse complement strand
CAGCATCTGCGGACGGGGCACGCCGGGCTGGAGGTCCGTGGTGTGCGTGATGGCCGCGACGTGGACGACCAGGGTCGCGCGGGACAGGGTGATGGCGCGCATCATGTCGGCGAGGTTGGTCAAGTCGCCCTTGATGAACATCGCGCCCTTGAACTCCCACGGGAACGGTTGCTCGGAGGGGGCTTTCTGGTCGAACAGGGCGACGTTGTAGCCCTCGCCCTTGAACTCCTCGAACAGGTAGCGGCCCAGCCGGCCGGCACCGCCGGTGATCAGGACATTCTTGTAGTTTTCATTCATGACGGGGTTCCCTCCACGAGCCGTTTCAGATTTTTCCGGTCATTTTCTTCAGGAAGTTGATGCCCTTGAGATACAATTCGAGGCTGATGGCGGCTTTTTCGGAGTCGGTGACGCCTTCCGGATACTCGACCCAGCCGTTCTCGACGATGAGGTGCAGCCCCTCGGGGCGCGGGCAGTTGGCCGCGATGATGTTGACGGCGTTCGCGGCTTCGGCGTTGCCGTCGCCCAGGGCGCAGCCGCTCGGATAGAAAGGAATGCGCCAGCCCTTGTCGCGGCGGACGACCATGTCCTTGATGTGGGTGGTGATGGTGTAGGGGGCGAGGGCGCGGACTTCGTCGATCGGATCGCAGTAGACCGTATAGCCGTTCGCGGTATCGAGCGCGCATCCGATGTACTTCGAACCGACGGCCTTGAAGATCTCGGCATGTTCGGTGCCCTTGAAGTCGCAGTGGTTCTCGATCGCCAGGTAGATGCCCTCGGGGGCCAGGATCTTCTCGGCCTCCTTGAGGTTGTCGATGAGGAACTGCATGTGTTTCTCATAGGGATAGGCCAGGTTGAAGCGCGAGGTCTCGTAGGACAGGCGGCCGTACCCGCGGCGCATGATCGTGGCGTTCAGTTTTTTCATGACCTGGACCATGTCGACGAGGTCCTGGCGTGCCTGGGCGGCATTCTCGCCGGTCAGTTCGAACAGGGACATGGTCGCGCCGACGTCGAGCTCGATGTCATGCTCTTCGCATTTGGCACGCAGGGCGGCGTAATACGCGTCCGGCATGTTGGCGGGAACCTGGATCTGCGCGACGCCCAGATCGTACTCGATGGCTTTGTCGATGACGTATTCGGGCATCTTTTCCCGGGGCAGATCCTTGGGGATCCCGGCGAAAGAAGCTACCGCACCGACACGCATGGTCTTGAGAACATCCATTTCTTGCACCTCTCTTGCTGAATGAATCGGCATTACCAACCATGTTCCAGTATACTCCAATGAGATGGGACGCAATTGCGGTTTTCGGTTTTTCCCGGACAATTTTGTGTGAATTTGGGTTTGAATCGTACTATTATTTTGGTAGAGTTGGGAGTCATTATCTATGTCTTGCTGGATGGTTTTTCTACTGGCTGTTGCCGTTGCGGCTATCTCAGCGGCCGCTGTTCTCCTCTTTCTCGTCTGGCCCGGCCGCGCGCCGGGCGGATCCGGCTGGATCCGGCGATGGAGGTATGCGCACCGCGGATTGTTCACGCGGGACCAGCAGGTGCCCGAGAATTCGACGGCGGCGTTTGCGGCGGCGATCGAAGCCGGCTGCGGGATCGAGCTGGACGTCGCCCTGACGGCGGACCGCAGGCTCGTGGTTTTTCATGACGATTCCCTGGACCGCATGTGCGGCCGGCCCGGCAGGATCTGGGAACTCCCATACGGGGAGCTTGCCGGCCTTGGGCTGGCCGGTACCGCCGAGCGGGTCCCATTGTTTTCGGACGTGCTGTCCCTGGTGGATGGACGTGTGCCGCTGATCGTCGAGGTCAAGTCCTCTCCCCTCCGCCAGGAGTTGTGCCAGGCCGTCGCGGGCATGCTGGACACCTACCCCGGCCGGTTCTGTGTGGAGTCGTTCGATCCCCTGATCGTCGGATGGTTCCGCCGGAACAGGCCCGGCATCCTGCGCGGGCAGCTGGCCGGGCGGGGCGGCAGCGGCAGCCGCTGGTCCCGGCTGCAGTGGCTCGTCCTGCGCTACCTGCTGGTCGATGTGGTGGGCAGGCCGCACTTCATCGCCTATCGCGTCAACGACATGGACAACCCTTCCTACCGTCTCTGCCGCCGGCTGGGGGCGCTGACCGTCGGCTGGACCGTGCGCGACGCCGCCGGCTGGTCGACAGCCGTGCGCTGCTGCGACGCGGTGATCTTTGAAATCTGGGAGGGCATGCCGGAAATGGGAGGCGGAGAGCGGACCGGATCGCTATAATGGGAACAGACCGTATCGCCTCACTCCATGAATCCAAGGAGGATTCCGCCATGCTGTATCCGCATGCCCAGGAACCGGTCGCCATGGAACGTTTCCTCCGCCCCGATCCGGAATACCGGGGAACGCCGTTCTGGTCCTGGAACTGTGAACTGGACGAGGATCTCCTCCAGCGCGGCATCGATACGCTCAAGCAGATGGGGTTCGGCGGATTCCACATGCATGTCCGCACCGGCATGGCGACCCCTTACCTGTCGGATTCTTTTTTCCGCCTGATCCGGTTCTGTGTCGACAAGGCCAAAAAGGACGGTATGCTCGCCTGGCTGTATGACGAGGACCGCTGGCCTTCCGGCGCGGCGGGCGGCCTGGTGACGCGGGATCCCGCCTTTCGGGCGCGCCACCTGCTCTTCACCCGGCGTCCCTATGGCCCGGACGACCGGGTCCGGACCGTGACCAAAGGGTCGACTTCCGCGCCCCTGCGCACCGGGAACGGACGTCTGATCGCACGCTATGACATCGTTCTGGACCATGCCGGAGACCTGTCCACCTACCGCCGGATCGGGCCGGACGAGTCCCCGCAGGGTTTTGTCTGCCATGCCTACCTCGAAACCGCCGCGGAAAACCCGTGGTTCAACAACGAGACGTACGTCGACACGCTCAATCCCGCGGCGATCCGGAAGTTCATCGAGATCACGCACGAGCGATACCTCAAGGCGGTCGGCGAGGAGTTCGGCCGGGTCGTGCCGGCGATTTTCACCGACGAACCACAGTTTACACACAAAACCGTACTCGATTTCACGGACTCGGAGACCGATGTCATCCTGCCCTGGACCGACGACCTGCCGGAGAGCTTCGGCGCGGCATACGGCGAGGACCTGCTGGAGCGGTTGCCCGAGCTTTTCTGGGAACTTCCGGGACGGCGCGTCTCGACGGTCCGGTATCACTACCACGACCACATCGCGGAGCGGTTCGCCCGCTCGTTCGCCGACCAGTGCGGCGCCTGGTGCCGTCGGAACGGACTGATGCTGACCGGTCACATGATGGAAGAGCCCACGCTGGAAAGCCAGACGCGCGCGTTGGGCGAAGCCATGCGCTCCCTGCGCGGTTTTGATCTGCCGGGCATCGACATCCTGTGCAACCGCCACGAGTACACGACAGCCAAGCAGGCGCAGTCCGTTTCCAACCAGAACGGGAATCCGGGCGTGCTGTCCGAGCTGTACGGTGTGACGAACTGGGACTACGACTTCCGCGGGCACAAGCTGCAGGGCGACTGGCAGGCCGCGCTCGGCGTCACGGTCCGTGTCCCGCATCTGGCCTGGATCTCCATGGCCGGCGAGGCGAAACGGGATTATCCCGCGGCCATCGGGCGGCAGTCTCCCTGGTATCTGCAATATCCTTTCATCGAAAACCACTTCGCCCGGGTCAATGTCGCGATGACGCGCGGTCGCCCGCTGGTCCGTATCGGCGTCGTCCACCCGGTCGAAAGCTATTGGCTCCGGTTCGGCTCCAACGAGCGGACACGCCTGGAGCGCGAGCAGATGGACCGCGATTTCCTCTCTCTGACCGAGTGGCTGCTGTTCGGCCAGATCGACTTCGACTTCATCTCGGAGTCCCTGCTCCCCGCGCAGTGCCCGGCGGGCGGCAATCCGCTGCGTGTCGGCGTAATGGCCTATGACACGATCGTCGTGCCGCCGGTCGGGACCCTGCGGACCACGACGCTGGAGCGACTCGAGGCGTTCGCGGGCCAAGGCGGCCGGCTGGTGTTCCTGGGAGGTCCGCCCGAACTGGCCGACGCCCGGCCGGACGATCGCGGACAGGCGCTCTGGAACCGGTCGGTCCGGCTGCCCTGCCAGCGGTTCGCCCTGCTGGAGGAACTCGAACCCTGCAGGGACATCGACATCCGCGACGGGGACGGGTCACGGGCCGAGGATCTGCTGTACCGCATGCGGCAGGAAGAAGACGGAAACCGCTGGGTCTTCCTGGCGCACGGACGTGATCCCGCACAGCCGGACGTTGTGCATCCGCGCATGCTTCGCATCCGGATCAAGGGCGAGTTCCGCATCGAATCCTGGAACACGCAGGACGGCACCGCTGTTTCCCTGCCGGTCGTCCGCGACGCCGGTTGGACTGCGTTTGAAACCGCCTGGTACGAACACGACTCCCTGCTGCTCCGCCTGCTGTCCGGAGCGGACGCGTCCGGACAAGCCGCGCCGGCGGACGGGGTCGGCCGCATCCCGTTCACCGTACCCCGCCGGATCGGCAATGTCTATCTCGGCGGGGAAAACACGCTGCCGTTCGGCCAGCGTGTTCCGGTAACGCTGGAGGAACCCAACGCCGCCGTGCTCGACCTGCCCGAAGTCTCGCTGGACGGAGGTTCCTTTGCTCCGCGGGAAGAGGTCCTGCGCGCTGACAACCGGTTGAGAAGAATTCTGTCCTGGCCTTCCCGCGAGGAGTCCGTCGCGCAGCCCTGGACAATGAAACCCGAAAAGCCGGCTCACCGTGTCACGATGCGCTTCCGCTTCCGCTGTTCCGAAGCGGTCGGGGGCGCGCGGCTGGCCCTCGAGGACGCCTCCCGCGCCAAAATCCGGCTCGATGGAAAACGGGTCCGTAAAACGCCCGTCGGCTTCTATGTGGACGAGTCGATCGAGACCATCCCGCTGCCAAAGCTCGGGAAAGGCCGGCATGTGCTCGAAGTCGAGGTTCCGTTCGGCAGGAAGACAAATCTGGAGGCCCTGTACCTGATCGGAGATTTCAGCGTACGGCTCCGCGGATGCGAGGTCTCTCTGGGCAGGCCGGTCCGCCGGCTGGCCTTCGGCGACATCGTCGGCCAGGGTCTGCCGTTCTACGGCGGCAACCTGGTCTACCACCTCGACGTCCGCACCCGTACGACCGGAGCCGTCCTGCGTGTCCCGCGGTATCGCGGCGCGCTGCTGGATGTGGCCGTCGACGGGCAGCCCGCCGGACGGATCGTCTATTCCCCGTATACGCTCGATCTCCCCGGACTCCATCCCGGTAACCACCGGATCGACATCCGCCTGTACGGCATGCGGTACAACACCTTTGCGCAGCTGCACAACGCGGATGACACGATGGAATGGTTCGGTCCCAACTCCTGGCGCACGGTCGGGGACTCCTGGACCTATGAGTACCGCCTGAAACCTGCCGGCATCCTCAAGAGCCCGGACCTGTATGAAAAGACGGCAAAGCAGACGGAAGTCCGTTGACATCCCTGTGAACCGCCGACTATACTGAGCCTACAATTCCATATCGGATCAAAGGCAGCGAAAAGAAGAGTAGGCCGCCGATCGTCCTCACAGAGAGCCCGGATGCTGGGAACGGGCAGGACGCAAGCCGCCGAACATGGTCTTGGAGCCGCGCACCGAAAGCCGTTCTGCGGGTTTTAGGCTGCGACGGGATCGCCCGTTAACGCGATAGGGTATCGACCGCTTCCCGGTCCGTACCCGATGAGGCCCGCTCTGCAAAGCGCGGGCAAAAAGGGGTGGTACCACGGGTTAGCTCTCGTCCCCGAAACGGATGTTTCGGAGGTGAGGGCTTTTTCATATTCAAAACCGGGTCAGCCATTCCAATACGAGGAGGAAAACAGATGAAGGTCTTGATCGGAGGAGCCTGGCCTTATGCCAACGGCTCCCTGCACATCGGGCATCTCGCCGGACTTCTGCCGGGTGATATCCTGGCCCGCTACCACCGTTCGATCGGCAACGAGGTCCATTACGTTTCCGGGAGCGACTGCCACGGTACGCCGGTCACGTTGCGGGCGCGGCAGGAGAACCGGACGCCGCTGGAGATCAGCGACAAATACCATGCGGAGTTCACCTCGGTGTTCGCCCGCCTCGGTTTCAGCTATGACCGGTATGGAAAAACCTCGTCCGCGGAACATGGGGATTTTGTGCGGGAGTTCCATCGAACGCTGTACCGGAGCCGCCACATCCGCGAGACGACCGCGCGAAAAGCGTATTGCGAGACCTGCGGCCAGTTCCTGGTCGACCGCTACGTATCGGGTGCCTGCCCTTTTTGCGGGGAGGCTGCGCGCGGCGACCAGTGTGACGCATGCGGAAACGTGCTGGAACCCGAGCAACTGGCGGATCCCCGCTGCGCCCTGTGCGGTTCGTCGCCTGTCTTCCGGGAGTCCCGGTTCCTGTCCCTGGTTCTTTCCGGACTGGAAGAGCCGCTTCGGCGGTTGCTCGACAGCCATCCGGAATGGAGAAAAGTCGTCGTCTCGATGACCCGGAGATACCTGGACGAGGGCCTGCGCGATCGTGCGCTGACCCGGGACCTGGATTGGGGCGTCGCCGTTCCCCATCCGCGCTTTGCTCACCAGAAAGTGTATATCTGGGCGGAAAACGTACTGGGGTACCTGTCGATGAGCCAGGAGAGCACGCGGGAGCGCAGGACCTCGTTCGAGGACCTTTGGGGACCGGACAGTTTTCATTACTATGTCCATGGCAAGGACAACGTCCCGTTCCACACGATCATCCTGCCGGCCCTGCTGCTGGCGAACACCGATGCCGGCGGACCGGGCTGGCACTTGCCGGACTCGATCGTGGCAAGCGGCTATCTGACACTGGAAGGGCGCAAGATCTCCACAAGCCAGAACTGGGCCATCTGGGCCCGGGATATTCTGGAGCGTTACCAGCCGGATGCGATCCGGTACTTTCTTGTCGCCAACGGTCCGGAAAAACGGGACACCGATTTTTCCTGGCATGCGTTCATCCACAGCGTCAACAGTGAACTGCTGGGAGGGTACGGCAACCTCGCGCACCGCACCCTGGCGTTCATTCACCGCTTTCTGGGCGGCTGCGTCCCGGCCGGCCGGCTGGCGGAGGATTGGCGCGACCGGTTGACGGCCCTGTTCCCGGCCGTCGGCGCATGCATCGAGGAAGCCCGGTTCAAGGACGCGCTCGACCTCGTATTCAACGAAGTGCGGGCCGCCAACCGCGCCTTTGACGCGCAGCAGCCCTGGATCACGCGGGAAACGGATCCAGAAGCCTGCGCGGACACGCTGTTCAGTTGTGTGCAGGCGGTCGCCAACCTGTCCGTGCTCCTGCGGCCTTTCCTCCCCTTCTCCTCTGAACGCCTGGCCGGCGAGCTGGGATTGAAAGCGGATTGGCATTTTCAGGACGTGCCGTCTGGACGGAAGCTGCCGGAACCATCCCCCTTGTTCGACCGGATTCCCCGGGAGGCGGAGGCGGAGGAAAAGGCAAGGCTGGCGGGACTATCATCTCATGCGTAATTGTTTTTCCGCAGGCGCAGCAGGTAAGCGACTCCGTCATCGATGCGCTTTTTCTTGGCCGCGTCCTGTTCGACCCTGGTCAAGTCCATCCGCTTGGGATCCCAACCGGTCTCGATGACGAGATGCAGGCCCTTGCGGAACGGGCTGTATTTGGCGAACAGGTCGATCGCGCGCGGCAGGTCGACGATGCCCTCGCCCAGCGTGCAGTCGTTGGCGTAGAACGGGATGCGTCCCGGGACAGTCTCCTGCAGCACTTCGAAATCCTTCATGTGCGTCGTGAAGGTATAGGGAGCCAGGGCGGCGATGTCATCGTCCGGATCCATATAGACGGTCAGCCCGTTTGCGGTGTCCATCGCGCACCCGACAAACGGCGAATCGACGGCGGCGAACATCTCGGCCTGTTCGCGTCCCGTGAAATCGCAATGGTTCTCGACGGCCAGGTAGACGCCCTCGTCCTCCAGGATGGCCGCACACGTGCGCAGCGCTTCCACGTAGGCGACTTTCTGTTCGGCGGCCGTCGGCGAGGACTTGGCGAAACGGCTGGACTCGATCCGGAGTCCGCCGTATCCGCTGCGGATCTTGTCCATACCCAGTTCCCGGATCATGCGGCAGCGCCTTCGAAGCTCGGCGGCGATCGCCTCGCCGCCCTCCCCGTTGATCTTGAAGATGGGCAGCATGGCATGAATGTCGTATTCCATGCCGTACCGATCCATCCAGCCGCGGAAAAGCGCGACGCTCCCGGGTCCGTGCGTCTCATAGGGATAACGCATCTGCAGGCAGTCGCAGCCGAGTTCGACGGCGCGGCGATGGACCCATTCCATTTTCTCCTCTTCCGGTACGGACTCCGGGACCGGATAGTTATAAGCCATGAACCCGACACGCATGGTGTTGACGATCGATTGGTAACTCATGTCATTCCCTCCACAGGCAGACGTATGCGGCGCGTCTCAGGCGCGGCGAAGATAGTCCTTCAGGTAGCCGATGCTGCGGTGCAGCATGCCGTTGGCGACTTCAGCGCGCTGGGCGGGCGTCGCGTCCGGCGCGTAGCGGACCCAGCCGAGCTCGACGATCATGTGCAGGCCGACCGGATTGCGGGCCTTGCGGGTGATCGTCTCGATCGCGCGGGGCAGGTCGACCGAGCCTTCGCCCAGCGCGACGCCGTACGGCGCGAACGGAATGCGGGGGCCGATGTGCTCCTGGACCATCAGCATGTCCTTGATATGGGTGGTGACGGCGAAAGGCGCCAGCTGCGCGACTTCCAGGTCGGGGTCGTTGAACACGGTGTAGCCGTTTGCGGTGTCCAGCGCGCATCCGACGTGCGGGGAATCGACGTTCTCAAACATCCGCGCAAGATCGGCGCCCAGAAAATCGCAATGGTTCTCGACGGCCAGGTATACATCCTGGTCTTCCATGATGCGCGCGGCTTCCTTGAGGCTGGACTCGATCGCGCGCAGCTGTTCGCGGCCGTCCGGCGCGAACCGGCTCTTTTCGATCCGCAGGGAGCCGTATCCGCAGCGCATGATGCGGGATCCGAGCCTTTTCATCGTGGCGATTCGGTCCAGGATCGACCGCCGCGCCGCTGCGGCGTCGGGGCCGTTCAGTTCGAAGACGCCCCGGACCGCACGGAGTTCCAGCTCGACGCCGGTCTCGTCGAGAAGCGCGCGAATTGCCGCGATCTCCTCGTCGGTCTCCGGGAAATCCACCGAATAGTGCAGGCAGTCGCACCCGAGTTCCGCCGACTTGCGGATCAGCCACCGGCCCCTTTCAGGCTGGGACATCTCGACCGGCGGGACGTAGTTGGATCCCATGATGCCGATTTTCATGGTTTTCTGGATGTCGCGAAAATTCATGTCCGTCTCCTCCCATGAACCGTTCGCCGCCGTGGGCGGCGTCTCGTGCGCGCAGACGAGGTTCCGCCTGCCGTGCCGAAAATCATTATACCCCTGCAAACCACGGTCCGGCCGCGCCAAATTGACTTTTCACCTCATCATGGGTAATCTACAAAAGAACGGTTTCACATGTGAATCACAGGAGGTCCCGGATGGTGCCGAGGGCGCGTCGTTTGGCCGAAGGCGCAAAAAAGGCGCTGGTTCCAGCCGGGATGCTGATCACCGGCTCCGTGGTCTGCGCGTTCGCGATCACGGTCTTCTTTGTTCCGGTCCGCCTGACCATGGGCGGCGTCACCGGTGTGGTATCGATCATCTATCAGCTGGCCGGCCACAAGATCCCCCTCCCGTTCGGTACCATGGTCTTCCTGTTCAATCTTCCCCTGTTCCTCCTGGGCATGCTGATCGTCAACCGCCGGTTTGTCGTCCGAAGCCTGATCGGCACCGCGGTCTATGCGCTCGTCATCGACCTGACCAACCCGCTTTTCGCCGGAGTCTATGACCGGTTCCTTGCGGCGCCGGCGGGAGGAGCCCCCGATCCGGTGCTGTTCTGCGTCGTCGGCGGCGTGGTCTACGGGGTCGGTATCGGCATCGTCATGCGCAAGGGCTTTACGCAGGGCGGATCGGACATCATCGCCGTGATCATCCGCAAGTACAGCAAGGCGCTCAGCATCGGCCAGCTGCTCTGGGTGCTGGACGCGGTCGTGATCTTCGCCTCGGCCATGGCCTACATGGACGTGGCGAACACCGGCTTCATCCTTGCGATGTACTCCGCGATCGCCATGTACCTGACGTCCAAGGCCATCGATTTCGTACTGGAAGGCTTCGACTACCGCCGGTCCGTGACCATCATCTCGGACAACGGCGACGCGATCGCCGCCCGCATCCTGCACGAGATCAAACGCGGCGTCACCGGGTTGAACGGGCGGGGGATGTACACCGGAAACGGCAAGCAGGTGCTGATCTGCGTCGTGACCCGCAACGAGATCCAGCGGTTGAAGCAGATTGTCCACGAAGAAGACGCAAATGCCTTCGTCACCGTCATGGAGACCCGCGAGGTGCTGGGCGAAGGATTCGAAGGGAGCGGACTCGTATGATCGAAGATCGGGACAAATACATTTCGGCGGCCTTGCGGGAAGGCGCCACGGACGCCGTCGCATTCAATCTGGCTGACATCGCGTTCGATTCTCGCACACTCCTCAAGTGCATGTTCGGCTGCGCCGACTGGGGCAAGGGGCCGACCTGCCCGTCAAGGCCGGGATCGCCGTCGCCGCAGCAGTACCGCGAGATGCTCGGAAACTACCGCTGGGGGATCATCATCCACTCCGGCGACAAGCGCACGGCCCAGCGGGTTTCCCTGTCAATCGAGCGCCAGGCGTTTGTCGACGGATACTATTTCGCGTTTTCGATGTCCGACTGCGCGCTCTGCGACCCCTGCGCGGGATGTGCCACAGGCGAGCCGTGCCGCTTTCCCAAGCAGGCGCGCCCGGCCTTCCACAGTGTCGGCATCGATGTGTTCAAGACCGTTCGGGCGTTTGGCCTGCCGATCCGGACGCTGGCCGGTCCGGATGAACCACAGAACTGGTATTCCGCCGTGTTTGTCGAGTAGCGGCGGACGGCATGATTGTGTCCGGGCCGCTTTCGCGTCGGCCGGACGTCAGGAGGATTCATGTACGACAAGGACAAATACGGCTTCCAGGAGGCGGACGCGCTGCCGTCGGTCGTCGCGCTGCCCGACCTGCTGAGAACGCCGGACGGCAAGAAAATCACGACCGCCGGTCAATGGACGGCGGAAACCGGCCGGCTCAAGGCGATGGCAGAGCACTACCTGTTCGGCGATATCCCGCCGATACCCGACCGTGTCGATGCGGAGATCCTGGGAACGCTGCCGTCGCGCGGAGACCGGACCGTGAACCTCCTCCGGATCAACATCCGGGATGTCGGCGACACCGGACGGGACTTCTCGTTCCGCGCGACCCAGGTCCTGCCGGCAAAACCGGTCGGCGCCCGGGTCATCGTGAAAAACAGCGGAAACCACCTGGAGCCGTGTCCGATCGAGGACCGGCTGGTCGCCGAGGGGATCGAGCTCATCACGTTCAACCGCACGGATGTCGCGCCGGATGGAGACGACATGAGCCTTGGCCTGTATCCCTGCTTCCCTTCCCTGCACCTGAAATGCCTGGCCGCCTGGGCGTGGGGGCACATGGCGGTCGACAGCTGGATCGCGGCCCGCGGCGGGGACGGCGCGCCCAGGCCGCGCATCTGCATCATGGGACATTCCCGCGGCGGAAAGGCGACCACCTGCGCCGGCGTCTTCGACGAGCGGATCGACGTCGTCACCTCCAGCGGTTCGGGCTGCGGCGGAGCCGGATGCTTCCGGTTTGCGGCGGACATGGATCCCAAGGCCGAGACGCTCGGCAACATCACCGGCGCCTTCCCGTTCTGGTTTGCGGACCGGCTGCGCACGTTCTCCGGCCGCGAAGACCGGCTTCCCTTTGACCTGCACACCCTCAAGGCCCTGGTCGCCCCCCGCGCGCTGATTACAACCGAAGGCAACCAGGACTACTGGTCCAATCCGGTCGGCAGCGGCGTCACCAGCCGCGCGGCCCAGCCGGTGTTCGACCTGCTCGGCGTGCCCGGGCGGAACGCCATTTACTACCGCGACGGCGGACATGCCCAGAACGTACTGGACTGGAACGCCATCGTGGATTTCTTTCTGGACGTGACCTGATGGGTATGCCGATGAAAAACAGTGGAAACAGACCGTTTGGGATGGTAAAACACGTGCGAAGGCATCGTCTTCGCATTCTGCCCTGCCTGCTCCTGTGCCTGGCACTCCTCTCGTCTCCGCTCGCGTGCGGCAATGCGAACCCGTCCGGGACGGCAACGACCGGCACCGGCGAATACGCGGGCTATCAGCGGTATTCCAGCGACATCGTCGGCCTGTTCGACACTGTGATCTCCCTCATCGCCTACTGCGGCTCCCAGGAGGATTACGACCGGTTCGCCTCGATGGCGGAGGTCCGGTTCACCGAACTGAACAGACTGTTCGATATCTACAACCCCTATGACGGGCTGAACAATCTCCATACCGTCAACGCAGCGGCCGGCGGTCCCGCAGTCACGGTCGCCCCGGAGATCATCGACCTGCTTGAATTCTGTCAGGACAAGCAGAAAACCATCGGCAACCGGGTCGACATCACGCTCGGGGCGATGCTGGACATCTGGTCGAAAGCCCGAAAAGCCGGCAGGAACGATCCGTCCGGCGCGGTACTGCCGGATATGGCTGCGTTGCGGGCGGCGGCCGCGTCGAGCGGAATGGACAGCCTCGTGGTCGACCGGGCCGCGGGAACCGTCCGGGTCGCCAAGGCCGGCATCCGGCTCGATGTCGGTGCGGTCGCCAAGGGATTCGCCGCGGAGATCGTCGAACGGGAACTGGCCGATGCGGGATTCCAGTCTTTCCTGATCAGTTGCGGAGCAAGCAGCATCATCCTGCACGGGCGTCCGTTCCAGGAAGGCAAGGAGACCTGGAGCATCGGCATGCAGAATCCGTCGGCGCTCCTGCCGGAGACCGGCCAATCGGCGGAGAGCCAGCCGGACTATGCCGCCGTCGCCATGCTGAACGACCGGACGATCGGCAACAGCGGCGACTACCAGAACTACTATACGGTGGGAAGCGTCCACTACAGTCATCTGATCGACCGGGACACCCTGATGCCGGCGACGTTCTTCCGGGGGGTGTCGGTTTTCACGGATGACTGCGGACTGTCCGATTTCCTGTCTTCGACGCTTTTCCTGCTGCCCTATGAAACGGGACGGGCGCTCGTGGATTCGATGCAGGGCATAGACGCCATCTGGATCTTTCCCGGCGGCCGTGTCGAGTCCACACCGGGTATCGATGCCGTGCTGACGGACCGGATCTACGGATCCTAGTGGAGGTGCCTCATGCCTGTCCGACTGCTGCGTTTCGGAATACAACCACTGGAGGGGCATGACGGGCGCAAGCTCACCGATGGTAAAAGCATTGTTTCCTATACCCCGAAAACCGTCCATATCCCGCTTCCGGAACGTGCCGGTGTGCGGGCCGCCGTGTCCGAGGGGGACGAAGTGCTTCTCGGCCAGGTGATCGGGGAACCGGTCGATGATGACATGGTCGCCATCCATGCGAGCGTCTCGGGGCGGATCACCGGAATCGGCCGGCGCGAAACCCCCGACGGACCCGCTGTCTGCGTCACCATCGAGAACAACCGGCGCAGCCGACCGGCCGCCGGGTTGCCGCGCCGCACCCGGTTGGGCGGCGCGGATATCGCCCAGAGTCTGGAACCGGCCGAAATCCGCAGAATGATGCGCGAGGCCGGCGCGGTCCGGATGGACGGCAGCGCAAGCCCTCTCCACCGTGACTTCACGCGGGACGGGATGGACCGTTCGGTCGAGTACGTCCTGATCGACGCGTGCGAGTCCGAGCCCTATGTCACCTGCGTGCATGCCCCGCTGCGTGAAAACGCCATCCCGGCGGTCTTTGCGGCGCGGCTCCTGGCGCGCGCGGCCGGAGCCGCCATCCCGGTCCTGTGCCTTCCGGACGACCGTCCGGCGGCGATCCAGGCGTTGAAGATCGCCGTGGAGGGCACCGATGTCCGGATCTCGATCCTGAAAAGCATCTACCCGCTGGGCGGGGAGCGTTCCCTTGTCCGTGCGGCGCTTGGCGTCGAGATTCCCGCGGGGGGGCGCGCCATGGATGTCGGGGCGCTGGTTGTTCCCGTCGCGTCGGCCTTCGCGTTTCATGACGCGGCAAAAACCGGCATGCCGGTCATCCGGCGTGTGGTCACGGTCAGCGGCCGCATGGGGGATCCGCAAAACGTGCTCGTTCCGCTGGGCACGCCGGTCGGCGAACTGGTCGCTTTCCGCGGCGGGATGGTAGACGCGTCCGACCGCCTGGTCGCCGGAGGCCCGATGACCGGCCGGGTGGTGTCGCGGGATACGCCCGTCACCGCCTCCACGTCCGCTGTCCTGGCCCTCCCGGCCCCTGCCGAGACCGAGACGGTCTGCATCCGCTGCGGCGCCTGTGTGCGCGCCTGTCCGGAGAAGCTTCTTCCCTACCGGATCGATGAACGGATTCTTCTCGACGACCCTGAACGGATCCGGGAACTGCACCCCGAAGTCTGCACGGGATGCGGCGCCTGCTCGTACGCCTGCCCCGCGAAACGCCGGTTGGCGCCCCGGATTTTCTCCGCCGGCGGAGGTGTCCTGTCATGAGAAAGCTGAAAAGCGATATCCAGGGCGAACCTGCCGCTTTCCCCCACATCACGCGGGACTGGACGACCGCCGGCATGATGCGCGATGTCCTGATCGCGCTTGGGCCGGTCGTAATCGGTTCCATCTTTTACAACGGGATGCGCGCGCTCGCCGTCCTGGCCGTTTCCATCGCGGTCTGTCTGGGTGTCGAATGCTGCGTCTGTCTGGCGCGACGGAAGCCGATGACCGTGTCCGACGGAAGCGCGGCTGTGACCGGCCTGATTCTGGCGCTGACCCTGCCGGCCGGGATTTCTCTGCCCGCCGTCGCGGTCGGCGCCCTGTTTGCAATTCTGGTGGTCAAGTCGCTGTTCGGCGGACTGGGGCGAAACTTCCTCAACCCCGCCCTGGCCGGACGCGCGGTGATCGCCTTGGTGTGGCCTGCGGCTTTCCTGTCTCCGACCGTCGACACGAGCTCGGACCTGTTCCGCCTGCTTACCCGCGGGCCGGCCGATGCGGGTGGCGCCATCGGAGCCGCGCCGGCCATGCTTCTGCTGCTGGGCGCGGCGTACCTCTACCTGCGCGGGGTGATTTTGCTCACCGCGCCTTTGGCCAGCCTTGGTTCCGCCGTATTCCTCTACTGGGCATTCGGCGGCGAATACCTGCTTCAGGGCGATCCCGTCGCGTTCCTCTTCAGCGGGGGCCTCCTGCTCGGCTCGTTTTTCCTGGTGACCGATCCGGTCACGTCACCGGCCACGCGCGTCGGCCGGCTGGTGTTCGGCCTGGGCACCGGTTTCCTGACAGCCCTGTTCATTCTGTGGGGAACGGCACCGGCGGGAATCTTCGAGGCGATCCTGGTCCTGAACGCCGCCTCCCCCCTCATTGAACGTTTCACCCGCTCCAGACCCAGCGGAACAGGAGGCTCACGATATGAGAAGTCGAAGTAGGCAGCTGATCCATCTCGTCGTCATGGCCGCGGTGTCGATCGGGCTCCTGGCCGGCATGAACGCGGTCGGCTCCATTCGGGAACGCAACCGGGAGTACGGCCGGCTGCTGGAGGATTTTCAGGATCTGGTTCCTGCGGACACGTATAAAAGCCTGCTTGTCGATGGTACATTCACCAAGGCCCGCTCCATCCTGGATATCCATCAGGCGCTGTCCTCCGACGGAGGCGGCCTGGGCTATGTCCTGCTGGTCGAGGTTCCCGGCTACGCCAGTGACCTGACCGTCCGCGTGGCGGTGGACAAGACAGGCCACCAGGTGCTTGGCGCCCGTGTCGCGTCCCACGGTGAACCGGAGTCGACCGGCGGCCGCGTCACCCTCCCCGTGTTCCATACCCAGTTCGAAGGCCGTACCGCTCCCCTGTACCTGCGCGGAGAACAGCCTCCGGCCGATCCGGAGCCGAGGACACTGCGGGACGGCACCTATTCCGCGGAAGACGCCGCTGCCGATCCCGCGACCGGCTACCGCCACACATTCACCATGAAAGTGTCGGGCGGCCGTATTGCGGACGCACTCTGGGACGCGGTCCGCGACGACGGCGGCAAATCGCTCCGCAAGGCATCGCAGGACGGCGAATACATCCTGGACGGCGCTCTCCCCTGGCACGAACAGGCCATCGCGATGGAGGCCCTTCTGATCCGGCTCGGCGATCCCGCCTTCATCCTGGTGAATGCCGACGGCACCACCGGAGCGGCGGAAGGCGTCACGATTCCCGTCGCGCCGTTCGTCACGCTGGCGGAGACCTGTACGGCGCAGGCGGCAATCCCCTCCCTCCTGACCGGAACGCTCAACGACGGCTTGTTCCGGGCGCAGCAGGAGCAGTTCGACCCCGCGACCGGTTATCGTGATTTTGTCGAACTCACGATCGAGAAAGAGAAAATCGTGTCGATCGTCTGGAATGCGGAGCGAGAGGACGGCAGCCTGCGATCGGATGCGGAAGACGGCGGCGGCGTACCCGAGGGCAGCGCCCCATGGGGGGAGCAGGCCGCGGCCATGGCCGCCTGGTTGATGAAACTGCAGGATCCCACCGTCGTATCCGTCGATTCCGAAGGCCGCGCTCCCGAAGTACCCGGCGTCGTGGTACCCGTCTCGGCGGCGCTCGACCTGATGCGCGGCTGCATGTTGCAGGCCGGCATGTCCGCGGTTGCCGCGGCGACACCGACGCCGGCCCTCGCGTCCGGACTGATCGACGCGGTGTCGGGCGCGACCGTCACGTCGCGCGCGGTTGTCAAGGCCGCCAATCTGGCCGTCGAGTATGTCGTGTGGATTCTCTCCGCGAAGGCGGACGCCGGATCGTGATGCGGTCCGGGACAGGAGGCTGACATGAACGAACCCGATATGTCGGAAGGCAACATCCCGATTTACTTGGATCCGGACAGGCTGCCGGCAGGGCTGACCTGCCTCGCGATCGCCTACCCGGCGGTCGCCGCTGCCGGGCACGCCTGGAGCGCGCTGGCGGTCGGGATATCCTCGCTGGCGGTCCTGCTGCTTACCTGGTGCTCCCTTCAGCTGCTTCGCCGCTGGAGCCGCTTCCCCCGTGGCCGTCTTCCGGTCGTGGCCATCGGGTGTGCGGTGTCTTCGCTCGTCTGGCTGGTCGCCCGCCTGCCGGGCTGGATCCCGGTGGATGCGCATCCGCTTCCGATGCTGGCCGCCCCGCTGCTGCTGCTTGTCCAGTCCTTGTCCCTGCTGAACGACGAAAACGACGGCCCGATTTACACGGTGCCCCTGCGGCTGGCCGGTACCGGCGCCTTCTTCTGCATCGTCCTGGTTTCGATCGGCATTTTGCGCGAAGGGATCCTGTACGGCACGTTCTTTGGATCTGTGGATGCGGGAACCCGTATTGCGGACCTGGCCGTCTCGATTCCGGTCGGATTGATCCTGGCCGGTCTCACGCTGGGCGGCCTGCGCTGGCTGTCCGGAAAAGGACGCGGCATGTCCGCGGGAGGTTCAGGACAATGACCGCTTTACCGGAACTGACCGCCAGCCTTCCCCTGCTTTTCCTGATCGCCGTTATCGGAATCGGCTCACCGCTGTTCACGTTGCCCGGCCTCTTCCCGGCCGACGCGGACCACTGTCCTGATTTCGTGAAAAGTGCTTTGGGTACCGGGCTGCAGGTTGCCGTATTCGCGCTGCCCGGCGGTCTGGCGGCACAGATCATTCTGCGCGTCCTGCATGGGGTGGTCCCGGTCGCCTTGCTGGGACCGCTGGTCCTGCTCGCGCTGTTCAGCGGCATATCGTTCCTGTTGAGGCGGATCAGTGACTCCCTGAAGTCCGGTCTTGCTGAACGGCAGCCATCCGGATATGCGCGGATCTATCTGCTGGCGGGCGCATTGGCCTTGTATCCGGCCATGGATCGCGGATTGTCCGCCATGGCGTTCCTGCCCTCCGCCGTGTTCCTGCTGGGATCCTGTTGCGGCTGCGTCCTCCTGCTGGCCCTTTTGGGAGCGATCCGTGACCGCATGCAAACGGCCGGCATCCCCGCCTGCATGCAGGGAACACCGGCCCTTCTGGTCGCCGCCGGCCTCGTCGGGCTGGCCGGAGCGGGACTCATCCGTCTGGTAAACTGATCAGCCGAACGAACCTGCCGTGTTGTCCAACCGTCAGCCGATCGACGTGAAGTAGGCCAGAATACCGTTGGCCACGCCCTGTGCGATCCGGTCCTGGTTGCCGTCGTCCTTCAGAATGGCGAGATCCTCGGGATTGGATATGAATCCGGTCTCCACCAGGATGTTGGTCAAGGCGTTCTCCCGCAGGATCCCGTAGTTTCCGGCACGTACGCCCGCACTTGCGCCTGCGGCAAGTTCAGGCACCAGCCCGGCGACAGCGCTATACACGCTGCCGGCCAGACTCGCCCTCGCGGCGTCGTTGTAACCCGTATACGCCTTGAAAACCGGATATCCCCAATGATAGGTATCGCGGTCCTCCGTGATCCCTTCCAGTTCATCGTTGTAGATATACTCTGTCGGGCCGTAGTAGATCTGCAGGCCCCGGGCATCCGTGGACGCCCCCGAGCTGTTGGCGTGGATGCTGACAACGATGGTGTCGGTGAACTGTCGCTCGAGGTCCAGCAGCCTTTTGATCTCTTCGCGGACGCCGAATCCCAGGTGCATTCCACGTCCCGTCATGGCGCCGTCCCGGTCGCCCGTATTGGCGGAAATCATGGCGTTGAAGTCATTCTGGTAGGTGGAGAGATCGAACTGCTCGGCAAATCCGGGCAAGCCGGACGCCCGGCCGAGGATATGCAGGCCGGTTTTCGCCACACGGCAGTAGATCGACAGATACGAGTCGTCGGTCCGGTTCATGACAACCGTTGCGCCCATGGATTCGAGCAGGGTCCGGGTCTTGAGCGCGATCGGCAGGTTGATCGTTTTCTCTCCGGTCCCGTCGGCAGCGACGGCTCCGGGATCGGCGCCGCCATGTCCCGCGTCCAGCAGAACCGTCATGCCGGCCAGCGGCTTCGCGGCCGAAGCGTTCGCCCGGTTGGGAGTGTACAGAGGGGGCAGGCTCGACTCGGTCGGCCAGCGCTCCAGCAGGACCGACGGAACGGCGGTCGTTGCCGGCGGCTGGTAGATGGTTGTCGAGACGGCCGTCGGTTCTGTGGCCGGCGCAGTCGCGGTCGTTTCCGGCGCAGCGGTCGACGTTGTGTCCGTCCGATTCGTGGCGGCCGTGGTGCGGGAAGTGGCGGCGGTCGCGGACGTGGTGGATAACGATCCGGTGGTTGTGGTCGCCGCCGGCACGCCGCAACCGGTCAGCGCGATTGCCGACGCAAGGAAAAGAACGGCAAAGCAGGAACGAGCCGATTTCATACGGAAACACGAAATGGGTTTCGCTTTCAATGGACCCTCCGAAATAGCGGTAAGGAGCCGCAGTCTACCAGCAACGGGAACGTCCCGTCAAGATTCACAATAGAAGGAGTATACCGCATCGGCGATGGCTTCGCCAAGGTCGGCCCTCCGGTCGGCCGATGCCAGGACCTCGCGGTCGGAGTCGTTTGTCAGGAACCCGAGCTCGATCATTGCGCTCACCAGATTCTGTTCGCGCAGGATGGCGAAATCCTGGTCCACGAGCGGTGACGGCGTGCCATTGCCCAGCGCGGGCACCTTGGTGGAGATGGAATGGTACAGCAGCGAAGCGATCCTCAGCCTGCCGCCGTCGTCGTAGTACTGGTAGGACGGCTGCCAATCGGAGGAGGGGATCGCCTGCGCCTCCAGCCGTTCGTCATGCTGCACGACCTCGCTGGTATCGTAATAGACCTGAAGCCCGCGCGCGTCGGGGTAATATTCGGATGCGTTGCAGTGGACGGAGATAAACAGCCAGTCCGGATACTGCCGCTGGATGTCCATCACATGCTTGAGGTCGAGCGGTGTGCCGGATCCTCCCATGATGCCCGCAAACGTGTCTTCGTTCGCATCGATGATCGGGACGAGCGGGGCGAGAAGCCGTTCGATCGGCCCGGCTTCGATGCCGGCTCGTTCCGCCAAACCGGTAAAATCCTGCAGGATGGTACGGCCGACCATCGCGGGCCGGCAGAATATCGAGCGGAATGTATCGTCGTCACGAATCATGAGCACGCGGGCGCCCAGCTCTGCTAACTCTTTTTTCGCCGCGGTGACGACGGACAGGGCGACGTCCTTTTCCATGATGTCCTGATTGCGGATGCCGATCGGATAGCCGCATCCGGAATCGATGCCGCCATGTCCCGCGTCAAGGATGACTGTGATCCCCTCCAGCGGCTTTCCCGTCCGGGAGCGTCCCGCATAGACGGCCAGGTCCACATCACGCACCGTCTCGACGGACCCCGAGGCCGGCCAGCGGCGCATCTCGGGCTGTGCGGCACCCGGTTCGCCGAGCGGGACAGGCGGATAGAACAGCAGGCTGCGTTCCGCAACAGGCGGCGTCGCAGTCGCATCGGTCGGGGCGGCTGTTGTGACACCGGACTTTGTCGTGGCCGCGGGGATGCCGCCCGTCGTGGATGCCGGGGCTTCCCCGCCGCTCCAGGGGTGGTTGGCCAGGATCACGACCAGGCTGAACAGGAGGATGGCGCTGACCATCAGCCTGGCGCGCCGGACGCCGGGATATCCGTTGCGGCGCTCAGTCATGCGATTCGCGCCGGACGGTTTCGCGTCGGGACTTCACGATGCTGTCGGGCGGTACGACACCCCGGACCATTGTCAGCGGATAGACGCTGCTTCTCCTGCCGATCACCGTGCCCGGGTTGAGAACGCAGTTGCAGCCGACTTCGACGTCGTCGCCCACAATGGCGCCGAATTTCCGGAGTCCCGTCTCCAGCCGCGTGCCGCCGATGGTCAGACGGATCATCGAACGGTCGGATTTCACATTGGACGTGATTGCGCCGGCGCCGAGATGGGAGTGGTACCCCAGGATGGAGTCGCCGATGTAATTGAAATGCGGGACCTGCACGCCATTGAACAAAATCGAGTTTTTCAGTTCCGTCGAATTGCCGACGACACATTCCCGGCCGACGATCGCGCAGCCGCGGATGAAAGCGGCGTGGCGGATCTCCGCCTTATCACAGATGATGGTCGGGCCCTGGATGCAGGCGGTCGGCGCGACCGTGGCGCTGCGCGCGATCCAGACATCCTCGCCGGCCCGGTCGTACAGATCCGCGGGCAGCGACGGGCCGGTCAGCAGAATGAAATCCCGGATGCCGCCCAAGGCCTGCCAGGGATATTCGATGCTGTCAAACAGCGCTGCGGCAATGGTCTGTCCAAGATCGAGCAACATGCCGGTCCGAATGGAATTCAACGGGCTTTCCATACAGAAGTGGCCTCCGGGAGAAAAGTTTGATCGCATTATATCACACTCGTTTTTCCGCATTGCGGAGGAAAGTGTTTCATCTGCGTTGCACCTGTTCGGGCTAGAATAAGGGTACCCCGCTGCAACGCGCAGCAACCCGCATCCGTCCTATGGATAGAACCGGTTCCCGGAGGAGAGTGTGGCCGCAACACGCATCGGACCCGATATGGAGACCCTGGTCGAAACGCAGGGAAACGACGTCTACAAGGTCTGCTACGTCTATCTCGGACGTTACGGGCTGGCGGACGACGCCTTCCAGGACACGTTTCTCAAAGCGATCGAGAAGTGGGACACCTACCGCGGCGACTCGGATGTACGCGCGTGGATCCTGCAGATTGCCCGCAACACCTGCCGGGACCTGCTGCGCAGCTCGTGGTTCCGGACGCGTGCGGAATACCGGGACGAGATCGGCGGCGATGAGGGCGACTCCGGGCCATGGGATCCGGAGGATCTGCAGGCAGGGCTGGAATTTAGGGAGTCGGAAAGCCGGCTTTTGGATAAGGTCCTCCACCTGCCCCTCCGTTATCGCGAGGTGCTGCTCCTCAAAGCCTGGTTCGAGATGGAGACTCCGGAGATCGCCCGTCTGCTCCACATCACGGAATCGACGGTACGAAGCCGCTTGAAGCGCGCGCGGGCAAAGCTGGGCCGCCCGCATGGGGGTGAATGGAATTATGAAACCTGATGACGACATCCGCAGGGTGCTGGACAGGATCCGCCCCTCGATGGACCTGAAACGGAAAACCATTCTGCGCATCCGTTCCGAAGCCGTTCCGGACACAGTCCTCCGCACCAGCCGCAGCCATCCCCGCTGGCCATTGGCGGTCAATGCCGCGCTCACCGTACTGGTGGTCGTCGTCGCGTTCCAGGCAGCCGGCGGCTTCGGATGGATCCGGGCCCGATGGCCGGCAGCCGGCCCGGGAACCGGTACGGAAACCTCCGATCCGTACATCGTCCCGACGGCAGCCAGGAACCCGGTCACCCGGTTCACGAAACCCGGTTCCGAACTGGATGAAGCTTACTGGGGCATCCAGATCAACAGCGAAGGGATCTGTTTCTCCTGTGTCGACAATTTCTACACGCTTTCGATGTCTTCCCGGAGAGGGCTGGAGTTTGTCGCCGCGATGGGCAGGGATCTCGAGTCCCAGGGAAAGCTCTTGTATGAGGTGCTGGCCAGTTCGGGCAGCATCGTCTCCCAGGAGATCCCGCCGCAGGTGGATATCGATTCGAAATACGGGATCATGACGGTTCTGGGATACGAGGTGACCTATGATCGCCAGTACATCTGGTCGCCGTTCAACGATTCCGATATCGTGCCGGAACCGACAGCCGACATGGCGGTGACGATCAACGCCTATCTGGAGAGCGATGACGGCAGGGAGCTGGTCGGCAGCCTGAGCATTCCGATTCAATACAATGACAACATGTACTATTTCGACAATCAAGGCATCACCATGAATATCGGCGATGTGAACTGACCGCACAGATCCGCTAAAAGGCCGCCCGGTTCAAACCGGACGGCCTTGCTTTACAAACGGCAACCCGCTCCGGGTGATCGCCCCTATTCGACCGTCACGCTCTTTGCCAGGTTACGGGGCTTGTCCACGTCGCAGCCTTTGTAGACGGCGACATAATAGGCGAACAGCTGGGCCGGCGTTACAGCCAGAATCGGCGTGAGCAGCGGATCCGTTTCCGGAAGCAGGAACGACTCGTCGCAGACGTCGCAAGCCCGCACCATGCTGTCGGCGACGATCCCGAGCACGATGGCGCCCCGGGCCTTGACCTCCCGGACGTTTCCGATCATCTTGTCGATCAGCGCCGGCTGGGTCATGGGGCAGACAACCAGTGTGCCTTCCTCGATCAGGGCGATCGTACCATGCTTGAGTTCGCCGCCCGGATAGGCTTCCGAATGGATGTAGGAGATTTCCTTGAGTTTGAGCGAGGACTCCATCGACAGGGCGTAGTCGAGTCCGCGGCCAATGAAAAACACGCTCTTCGCATTGTAGTGACCGGCCGCGAACCGTTGGATGTCTTCCTTGGATTTCAGCAGTTCGTCCAGCTTGTCCGGGATTCCCGACAATGCGGCCACATATCGGTTGTAGTCGTCCGGCTCAATGCTCCCGATCCGATCCGCCGCATGGAGCGACAGCAGGTACAACGCCGCCAGCTGGGTATTGTAGGCTTTTGTCGAGGCGACCGCGATCTCGGGGCCGGCGTGCGTGTAAAGCACATAATCGGCTTCGCGGGCGATGGAACTGCCGACGACATTGACGATGGCGACACAGATGGCGCCTTTTTCACGGGCTACGCGCATGGCGACCAGCGTGTCCAGGGTTTCGCCGGACTGGCTGATGATCAGGGCGATGCTCCGGTCCGTCACGATCGGGTCGCGGTAGCGGAACTCCGAAGCCACGTCGACGCTGACCGGGATCCGGCACAGCCTCTCGAACAGGTACTTGCCGACCATGCCGGCGTGATACGCCGTCCCGCAGGCGATGATATGGATCATGTCACAGTTCTGAAGGCGTTCGCGCGTCAGCGGGAAGTCCGGCAGCGTGATGCGCCCGTCCCGGATGCGAGGCCCGATGGTGTCGCGTACGGCACGGGGTTCCTCGTGGATCTCCTTGATCATGAAATGCTCGAAGCCGCCTTTTTCCGCGGCGTCGACATCCCAGTCGACATGCATGGGCTGGCGGCTGACGCCGTGCCCGAGCGCGTCGAACACCCGGACGCCGTTCGACCGGATCTCCGCGACCTCGCGGTCCTCAAGGATGATGACCTCACGCGTGTGCTGCAGAATGGCCGGGATGTCGGAGGCGATGAAGTTGCCGCCCTCGCCGAGGCCGATGACCAGCGGGCTGTCCTTGCGGGCCGCGATGAACAGGTCCGGCGTGTCGCTGCAGATCACGCCAAGCGCATAGGTACCCTCGATCTCCTGCAGGGTTTCGAGGACGGATTGCAGCAGGTTCCCTTTCTCGCGTCCGGTGTAGTGGTGCTCCACAAGGTGGGAGATGACTTCGGTGTCGGTTTCGGAACGGAAAACGTACCCGAGGGAGACCAGATAGTCCCGAAGCTCCACGAAATTCTCGATGATGCCATTGTGGACCACCGCAATGCGGCCGCTGTTGGACAGGTGCGGATGGGAATTCTCGTCACTGGGCGCGCCGTGGGTCGCCCAGCGGGTATGCCCGATGCCGATGTGGATGTCCCCGTCGTCCATGCGGCCGGTCGCCTTGAGTTCGTCCGCCAGCACGGAAAGCCTGCCCTTGCGCTTGACGACCGTCAGGCCGTCCTTGTCGATGAACGCGACCCCGGCCGAGTCGTAGCCGCGGTATTCCAGTTTTCCGAGGGAATCGATCAGAACGGGAATCGCTTCCTGCCTGCCGATATAGCCGACAATGCCACACATATTCGTCACCGCCTTGTTGAAATGGCCCCGATCCTCATGAGACCGGAACTCAACCGTGTTTTTCCACAATCCTGGAAACGATCCGTTCCGCCATCGAGGTGATCCGGACGATGTCCTCCCCCTCGAGCATGACTCGGACGATGGGTTCCGTGCCGGAAGCGCGGACAAGCACCCGGCCGCGGCCGGCAAGTTCCTTTTCGGTGTCGGCGCACAGGGCGAGGATCTCGGGATCCGCCATGGCCTGGTCCTTGTTCCCGTTGGGGATCCGGGCGCTCTTGAGCACCTGCGGCAGCACCGCCATGATTTTTCTCGCCTGGCCCAGCGTCTGGCCGCGGTTCCGGAGCGCCTGCAGCAGGTGCAGCGCGGACAGCATGCCGTCGCCCGTGGTGGCGTGGTCGAGCAGGATGACATGCCCGGATTGCTCGCCGCCGACCGAAAACCCGCCGGCGACCATCGCCTCGAGCACGTACCGGTCGCCGACCCGGGTCTTTTCCAGCCGGATTCCCAGTTCGCCCGCGGCGATGTCCAGGCCCATATTGCTCATGACGGTGACGACCAGCGTGTCCCCGGCCAGACGGCCCTGCCGGCGGAGATCATCGGCGATGATGGCCATGATGATGTCCCCGTCGACCGGATCGCCGTACTCGTCCACCGCCAGCATGCGGTCAGCGTCGCCGTCGAACGCGATGCCGATCGAGCATTCCTGCTCGCGGACCAGATGGGCCAGACCGGTCAGGTGGGTGGATCCGCAGCCGTCGTTGATGTTGGTCCCGTCCGGACTGTCGCCGATCGTAAGCACCTGCGCGCCCAGTTCCCGGAACAGCGCGGGCGCGATGCCGCTCGCGGCGCCGTTCGCGCAGTCCATGGCGATCAGTAGTCCCGCCAGGTCGCCGCCTGCGGCCTGACGGAGATGCCGGGCGTAATCCGCCGCGGCCTCGCCATGGCGGCTGCAGCGGCCGACACCCTCCCGGTCGGGCCGTGCGGGATAGGCCTGTGCGGCGATCATCGCCTCGATCTCGTCCTCGACGCTGTCCGGCAGCTTATACCCGTTCGCGTCGAAGAACTTGATGCCGTTGAATTCAAACGTGTTGTGGGAGGCCGAGATCACGATGCCGGCATCGCAGCCATAGGCCGGGGTCAGGAAGGCGATCCCCGGGGTGGGGATCACCCCGCAGGACACCGCGTCGGCGCCTGCCGAGCATAGCCCCGCGGACAGCGCCGCCTCCAGCATCGAGCACGAGACGCGCGTATCCATGCCGATCAGGATCCGGGGACGATGGCTGACATGCCCGGCCAGGACCGCCGCTCCCGCGCAGCCAAGGCTGAACGCCAGTTCCGGTGTCAATTCGCGGTTGGCGACGCCACGTACGCCGTCGGTTCCGAAAAGTCTGCCCATGGGTACCTCTTGTCGTGATTTTTTCCGATTATACCATATCCCCGGGGAGCGTCAGGACCCGGAGGGCTTGTAGACGTTCACCGTAATGGTGCCGGGTTTGACCGGCCCTTCCTCGAAGTGCATCACCGACGAGATGGCGATGCCGATATCGAGGGTCTGGACGGCGGGGTCCTTGATTCCGGACACATCGATATATGCGGTGATGTCCAGGGTGGACAGCTTGTCGAAATTCTGGAGCCGCCCCCGCACGTCGACCGTCACCTGCGTTATGGGATACTCGACCTGAAGCCCTTTCTCCTGGAGGGCCTCGACCCCCCTCGTCTCGAGCGCCACCGTATACTGGCGGGTCTCGACCGGGTTGGTCGTCGTCTGGACAAACAGCCAGACAAACACGGATATGGCCAATGACGCCACCAGCAGAAGCCGTTTGCGCTTCTTGGGCATGTGGGGTTTCTCGATCGATCCGTCTGCGACGGGGATTTCCGCCCCTTCGTCACGGATGATCCTGCGGCCCTTGCCGATGATGCTGGAGAATACGCCGCCCGTCCGCTTTTCCGTGGCCATCAGCTTGTGCAGCAGGGTGCGCAGGGCGTCGGCGTTGTCCAGAGTGAACAGCCGGCCGTCCAGCGCGACCGAAATCGCGCCGCGTTCCTCGGAAACCACGACCGCGATGGCGTCGCCCATCTCGCTGACCCCGACGGCCGCGCGATGCCGGGTGCCGTAGTCCCGTCTCAGGTGGTAGTTGTCCGACAGGGGAACATGGCAGCGGGCGGCATAGATCCTGCCGTTGCGGATCAGCACTGCGCCGTCATGGAGCGGCGACCCCTTGTAGAAAATCTGCATGAGGGCGGTAGCGCTCAGGTTGGAATCCAGCGTGACGACGTTTTCCTGGACAAGCAGCTCGCCGAGGCGGGTGGACCGCTCGATGATGATCAGCGCCCCGGTATAGGTCGCCGCCATCTTCTCACAGGCGAGGACGATGGACTCGATCGTTTTATGGATAGATGTGGGGTTGACCTCCTCGTCCAGGCTCAGTCGGGACGGCAGGATATGGAAGGTGTTGCGTCCCACCGTTTCGAGCGCGCGCCGCAGCTCCGGCTGGAACACGACGACGAACGCGATCGCCAACACCGAGATGGAATTGTTGAGGATATAGCCGATGGTGACGAGTCCGAAAATGTCGCACATCAGGGTCAGGATCAGGATCAGGATGATGCCGCGCAGCAGCTGCCACGCGCGCGTGTCGGCCATGATGCGCAGGATATAGTAGATGACGAGCGTCGTGACGAGGATGTCGACCATGTTGAGGACGATGTCGATCGGACCGCCGAAGAACACGATGCCGCTGGAGATGCTGTTGAACAACTGGGTGAAAAAATCGCCCATGTTGCTGAAAACATCGCTCATAGAAAAAATCATGCGCTCGGCTCCTTCAATTGGTCAGGTTTTCGAGGACATCCTGCTCCAGCCGATCCGGGGAGACGATCTGGATGTTCCGGCCGTTGACGCGGATCAGCCCGTCTTTTTCCATGTTGATCAGTTCGCGTGAGAACGAGGGGCGGGGCATGGCCAGGAGCCGCGACACGACTTCCTTGGACGCGGGCAGCCTCACCTGGGCCGGTCCCGGCAGACGCTTGGACGACAGGCTGGCCGCGGCCTTGCGCCGCCTTTCCTCGCTGTCGAGGTCCAGCAGGTAGAATGCGATCTTCTGCCGCAGGCTTTTCTGCGACAGCAGCGAGATGCGCTTGTTCTGGACATGGATGCGGTCGGACAACACCTGGATGAAGTTCATCTCGACCCCCTGGCGGGCCTGCATCATGCGCTTCAGCAAGTCGTTGGACAAAATGATGACCTTGCTGTTGGTGACGGCCTCGATCGTCATCGGGCAGATATGGTCCGTCCCGAACACCATGTCGCTGCCGATGATGTCGCCCGGCCCCATCAGCCCCAGCGTGTAGGCGTCGCCGGCCCCGGTGTACCGCTGCATGGCCAGCTGGCCTTCGGCGACGATGCCGACAAATCCGCACAGGTCGCCTTCGTGGATCAGGATCTCGCCCTTCCAGACCAGGCGGATGGAGGTCATCAGGCAGAAAGGTTCAAAGAATTCGTGCTTGAGGCCGCGGAAAAGAGCGGTTCCCGCGAGTTCGTCACAGACTTTACGCATGTTTGGTTCCCCCGATCGTGTGTCAGTTCAACTATCACTAAGATTATACGACATCCAACCGTTTTGTGACAGGCGTTACGGAAAAATACACTTACGAAATCGCACGCTGCCGGATCGCTTCGTAGAACATCGCCGTCGCGGCGCATGCGACATTGAGCGATGTGGCGGCGGAATCCAACGCGTGCGGGATCCGGCCCACCACGTCACACCGCTCGAGATAGCGGCTGCTGAGCCCGTCGGTCTCGTTCCCGATGAGGAACAGCAGCGGCCGATCCATGTCGATGTCAAACAGGGCGGTTTCCGCGTGCGCGGAGGTCCCGATGATCGCAAAGTCCGGATACCGCTCTTTCATCTGCAGAAAAAAGCGCTCCGCCTCCGCGTTCTCCGCCATGCGCACCACCGGTACGCTGAACAGGGACCCCATGGTGGAGACGACGGTGTCGGGGTCGTACAGGTCGACCGCATGGCCGGTGATCAGGAGCGCTTCGACCCCGAGCGCGTCGCACGACCGGATGATGGTCCCGAGGTTGCCGCGGTTGGACGGCCGGTCAAGCAGCGCCAGAACAGGTTTATCCGACAACCGCAGGCCGGAGGTGTCGTCCTCGCGCATCCGGATGACGGCCAGCAGTTCCGATGTGTCCTCCTTGCCGCTCAGCTCTTCCATCAAGGCCGCCGGCAGCTCGAAGACCGTGTCCGCCTCCACCGAGTCCAGGATGCCCCGGGCCCATCGGGACAGGGGTTTGTCAGGCGAGTACAGGAACGCGCTGATCCGCCAGCCGTTCCGGATCGCCTCGTTGATGTTGCGGACGCCCTCGACGAAGAACTCTCCGTATCGATGCCGTTTGTTCCGGTTGGTCTTCAAGACTTCGAACTTTTGGAAGTCCGCATTTTTCGAGTGGATCCTGCGCAGGTTCATTTTTCCCCATACCTCATGTATATGCTTCTCGGCCGAAATCCCAGGCTTTCCCAGAATCCGAGGCCCGCCTCGTTCCAGCAAAGCACTTCGATATCGATCGTCCTGGCTTGAAGCCGTTCGAGAAGCAGGCGGAACGCCTCGGTGCCGAATCCCTTTCTCCGTTGTTCCCGGCAAATGAAGAACTGCCGCAGGTAGAGAGGGGAGCAGGTGTGTTTCACCAGGGCATAACCGACGGGGTCCGACCCGACAACAAAAAAGAACGCCGTGTAATCGCTCTCGAGGAAACCCTCCATCCGGGCCTGGAGTTCCGGCACGGGCATGGTGTTGTCATGTCGCTCGTCCTCGATCAGCTGCCGGTTCATCCGCGCGAGCTGTCCGCAATCCGCGATCGCGCATTTTCGGATTTCCATGTCACAACTCCTCCAGACGGTCGACGATCCGGACATGCGGATAAGCCGCGAGCGTTTCCCGGTCCGTTGTCCCCGTTGTCACCCCGACGAAATCGACGCCCGCCGCGCTGGCGGTTTCCGCGTCGATGGTACTGTCGCCGATATACAGGATCCGGCTTTTCATGAGTCCAAGCCGCGTGATCGCAAGCAGCAATCCTTCCGGGTCCGGTTTTGGCCTAGCCACGTCCTCGCCGCCGACAACGAGATCGACCTGGTCCACGATATCGAACTTGCGCAGGATCTCCTCGATGCGGTAACGGTATTTCGTCGTCACGATTCCGACCCTGGCGCCGGCGCGTTTCAAGCGCCGCAGCACGTCGGCCGATTCGGGGAACAGGGTGGTGTTGCGGGTCATGACCTCGTCCGCCTTGCTGCGGAACGCCTCAAGGAACACCTCGCTCCGGGCCGGATCGGAGAGGCCCGTCAGCCGCTCGAAGGTTTCCGCCAAGTGCATACCCACCGTCCGGCGGATCGATTCACGGTCCGCGGGCGGCTGCCCTGCCCGCTCCAGCGCGACATTCATGGCGATGACGATGCCGTCGGTCGCATCGCCCAGCGTGTAGTCGAAGTCGAACAGATATCCGTCATAGCGGTCCATGACACCCTCCTTTGCCGTCTCCCGAACGTATATGTCTACCAGATTACCATAATATCCGGAGCCGCCTGGACCGGACTTGCTGATATTGCATCCTTACAACGATATGATGGAGGTGAACAAGCGAGGTGTTGTGATGAAAGACGAAGCGTTCCCGGTGATCGACCACATTCTGGCGGAGGCGTCCGGCGAGGGCCGCCATACGCTCCATGAGCACGAGGTCTACGGCATCCTGTCCGCAATCGGGATCGATGTCCCGCGATGTGTCTTCGTCCGGGACGCAAAGGAAGTGGATGCCGGCCTCCTGTCCCGGTTCCCCGGCCCGACCGTCATGGTCAAGGCCGTTTCGCGGGACCTGTCCCACAACCAGCGTTACGGCGGGGTCAAGCCGGTTTCGACCCTGGACCCGCTGTTTATCCGGTTTGTCATGGCCAATATGGAGACCGAAGTCCTCTCCCATTTCCCGGACGGGAAAAAGCCGCGGATCGACGGATTCCTGATCGTCGAGTTCATCCGGTTCACCGAGGCGCTCGGCAACGAGATCATGATCGGACTCAAGGACGATCCCGCGTTCGGCGCGGTCGTCACGCTCACCAAGGGCGGCGAGGACGCGGAGTTCTTTTCCCGTTACTATGACGCCCCCAACCTGTTCCTGGCGCCGGTTCCCTACGAGTCCGCCGTCCGGATCACCCGTTCGCTGAAAATCCGGCACCGGTATGAGGAGACCGGACATCCGGACTATCTGGATAAAATGGCCCGGGCGCTCTCTTCCATCAGTCTGCTGGGACACCACTACTCATCCATGTCCGAGCGGTCCCCGCGGTTCTGTCTGTCCGTTCTGGACGTCAACCCGCTGGTTTTCGCCAAGGACGGCCGTTTCATCGCGATCGACGGTTATGCGGAATTCGGAGAGGCCCCTCCCCGTGCGCCGCACGACAGCAATGCCGACACGACGAACCTGGACCGTTTCTTCAGGCCGAAAGGGGTTGCGGTCCTCGGGGTCTCCTCCGTCGAGGACAAGTATTCCATGGCCCGGATCATCGTCTCGCTCTTCCAGGACCTGGGGCGAGAAGACGTGTACTGCATAAACCCCAAGGGCGGTGACGCGCAGGTCGGCGACCGGACCTATCCGCTGTACCGGGACCTGTCGGAACTGCCGGGTCCCTACGACCTGGCCGTCTATGCCGCGCCTGCGAAAAACACGCTGAAGTTCCTCGCGACCGTGCCGGAAGACAAGGCCGTGATCCTGATCTCGGGCTTTCCGCCCGATACCGACTATGCGGAATTCCTGGCCGCGGCCCGCACGCGTAGCAAGGGGATCCGGCTGATCGGCCCGAACTGCATGGGTGTCTTCAACGCGCCGGACCGCGGCGAACCAGGCGTCAACACGCTTTTCATCGACGAAAGCCGGTTGCAGATCCCCTTTTCCAACCGAAGCAACACCGCTCTTTTTACCCAGAGCGGCGCCATGGGGATCTCCATCATCGAGAGGGCCCAGCATTCCCGCATCATCCGGACCATCGTCAGCATCGGCAACAAGGCGGATGTCAACATTCCTGACCTGATGGCCTATTTCGAAAACGAACCGCACATCGACGTCATGTCCCTGTACATCGAGGGAATCAATCCCGGAGAGGGCCGGGAATTCTTCCGGCTGGCAAGCCGGAGCCGCAAGCCGATCATCGTGTACAAGGCCGGGCGTACGGAGGCCGGCGCCAAGGCGGCCGCCTCCCACACCGCCTCGATGTCGGGCAGCTACGATGTGTTCAAGGCGGCCTGCCTGCAGTCCGGATGCGTGCTGGCCGAGGAGCTCGAGGATTTCTACAACGCCACCAAGGCGTTCGCCATGCTGAACGGCAAGACGGTCGCCGGCAAGCGGGTGGCCGGTGTCGTGAACGCCGGACTGGACGCGACGATGGGCGCCGATACGCTGCAGTTCCTGGAGCAAACGGTTTTGTCGGATTCGACGGTGGCCCGGATCAGGGAATTGAACCGGCACGGGCTGGTGGACATCCACACCTCGTTCCTGGACGTCACCCCCATGACGGACGATGACCTGTTCGCGCAGTTCATCGAAGCGGTGGTCCAGGATGAAAACGTGGACTGCCTGTTTGTGGCGGCCGTCCCCCATATCCAGAACCTGAAGATGCTCGAGGATAACTACCTGGACCCGGACTCCTTTATCGTCCTGCTCGCCGATATCGCACGCCGGACCTCAAAGCCGATCGTCGTCTCCATCAATACGGGAAACCATTACCAGAACATCGTCGCCTATCTGGAAGACCAGGGCGTCCCCGTCTACACGGACATCCCCGCCGCGATCCGCAGCCTGGATGTCTTTGTCCGGTACCGCCTGGACCGCCAGGGCTGAGGTCGGTCGCCTCCGGATTTCCAGCCGCTTCATCCGGCCGGATCCGCGCGGTACAGCTCACGGAAATACGGGCAGTCCGCCATCAAGGCGGGCAGGGTTCCCTGTCCGACGATCCGGCCGTCCTTGAAAACGAGGATTCGCTGGAAATCGGCGATGGATCCGAGCCGGTGCGCAATGGCGACGACCGTCCGGCCCCGCAGATGTCTCATCACCCGTGCCATCACGTGTTCTTCGGTGATATTGTCCATCGCCGAGGTCGCTTCGTCGAGGATGACGATGCCGGCTTGCGAGAACCACAGTCTGGCCAGCGCCAGCCGCTGCCTTTCCCCGCCGGACAGCAGGTGCCCTTTCTCCCCGACCTGCGTATCCAGGCCGTTTTCCAGCTTGTCCAGCAGGTCGGACAGACTCACTTCGCGAAGCGCCCGGACCATCTCCGCATCGCCTATGGACTCGTCGAACACGAGGTTTTCACGCAACGACCCGTCAAACACCGGGGAGTCCTGAGGGATATAGGCGATGTGCGCGTAGTAGCTGTCGAGGTCCGCGGCGGACAGCAGGATCCCGTCCACTCGGATCTCCCCCGCTTCCGGTTTCAGCAGGCCTGCGAGCAGCTTGACGACCGTGGACTTGCCGGATCCGCTCTCGCCGACGATGGCCACGCTTTCGCCCCTGCGGATCGTCAGGTCCAGGGCGTCGAGTACGACGCGGCCCTCATACCGGTACTGGATCCCGCTGAATATAATATCGCCGCCCACGTCGGATACGGGATCCCCCCGACCGATCTGCGCGTCGTCCGGGGATTCCAGGAACTCCTCGTACCGCCGGAAAGCGGTCCGGTCCAACCGGTACTGGACGAACAGCACATTGAAAATGGCGATCGGGGTATAGGCGTTGTCCACGAGCGTGATCAGCGCGATGATCGCCCCGATGCTGAGGGTTTTTGACTGCCATCCGTACAGGATGATCGCCACCTTGACCAGGATGATCAGCATGGCGAACACCGCAAAGAACGCTTCATGGATCATTTTCATCCGGACCTTGGACGTGACGATCTCGTCCCGGGCCGCCTGCGCTTTCCGGATCTCGGACGGGAACCGCCGGTTCAGCCGGAATACGACCATCTCCATGAACCCGCGCACCAGGAATCGGCTCATTTTCTCTTCGTTGACGAGGATCTGCTCCTTGATCCGGTACAGCGCCTTGAGAAGCAGATTGGTGAAAAGGAATACGATGACATACCCGGCCAGGATCGTCAGCATGACCGTCCGGTTGATCCGGGAAATGAAGACCATGCTGAACACGATCGACGGAATGATGTCGCGGACCAGCCGGAACCCGAAGTCGAACAGGATGCCTTTTCCCGCTGCGGCACCGTTCTCGATCCGCTGGATCAGCCGGCCCGTGCCTAGGGACTGGCAGGCCAGATAGTCGATCCGGGCGATTTTACGAAGGGCGGCCAGCTTGAGGTCAAGATGGATCCCATACTCGATCTTGCGCCACGGATATTCGTCCAGATAGCTGAGCGCGCACAGCGAGGCCAGAAGCACGCCGAACACGGCGATGGTTCCGATGGAAAGCGACCCGTCCGTAAAACGGTCGACGAGCTTCCGGAGATAATTGGCGTTGAAGCCGGAAAGCAGGGAGATCAGGATCCCTGCGAAAAGATACCAGGCGGTCAGCCCGGCGTTGGTTTTGACGTAAGCGATCAGGTATTTCATACCGCACTCCTCCGTTCCTTTTTCGGGTGGACGGATCCGTGCAGTCGAGCCGGCCGGCGGGGGTTTCGCTCAGTACAATCTGCCGGCGACAGGCGTCGACTGCACGGAGCGGTTACCTCGTTGCATATGAATGCGCGCCACCTCCACGTCGTATTGCTGTCTCCCATGATATCCCTGCTCGCCGAAAAACGCCACCCGGATGAACGGGATGGAAAAGCGGGTCCCCCGTATGGGGAACCCGCCTCGCATGGTTTGGGGATCTCCGATCCTCAGCGGATCTTGCCAGGCAGCGGGATGTGGTCGAGGGATACGAGCGGGATGCCCTTGTACTCCGTCCGTTTCTCGCCTTCCGTCAGCACACACGCGATGACGGACAGCTCAAAGCCGACTTTCCCGGCCATGGCGATCACCGCGTCGATGGTGCCGCCGGTCGACACCACATCGTCGATGAAACACAGCTTCTTGCCCTGGAACTGCTCGTATTTCTCCCGGCCGATCCACAACTGCTGCGGGTCTTCCGTCGTGATGGACTTGGCGACGACGTGTTTGGGTTCCTTCATGAAGCTCTTGCGGCCTTTACGCAGTTCCAGGTAGCTGGCGTGCGAGCCGGAGATGGCCTGGGTCAGGCCGGACGACTTGGTCTGCACGGTGACGAACGAGTCGAACTCGAAGGCAGCCAGCTTTTCCGTCAGTTGCCTGGCGGCGGCACGGTTCCACGCGGCTTCACCGGTCATATCGAAAGAGTAGATGCAGAAACCCCCGCCGATGTCCATCAGCGGCAGATCGATCTCGCAGTCGGGACCGAGCCGCACTTTCCAGACAGGGGGAAAACCGGTATCCATCAGGTAACCTCCTATGCCAGGCCGACGTATGAGCCGAGATATCGCACCGCGACGCCGATGACCATTCCGAGGAACGGGTTCTTGGACCAGGCCGTCACACCAAGCGCGATGTATCCGCTGATCGGCTCGTCCGACTGGGACACCGCCGACAGGTTCGGGGCGAAGGTCAGGGCGAGACCGATGACCAACAGGAATCCGGCGATGCTCTGCGCAGGCAGGTACTTGCCCAGCCGGCCGATCAGCCCGACCAGCACCAGGATGCCGGTCACGAACATGAAGACGATGCCGCACCAGACCGGCCAGGGAGCGCCCGCGGTGCCAGAGATGATCGCCTCGATCGGGGGGCCGCCGAAGAGCGCGCTTGGGAAGTCAGCCAAGGAATTGATGACGGAAAGGTGGTCGTAGTTCTGCGTCGTCCCGGCGATGCTCGCGGTGATGCCGCCGAACGAGATGTTGGCGCCGATATTCAGCATCACCAGGCTGAGCGCGCCCAGCACGACGGTCAGGTTCACCACCGGTTTGATCAGTTTGAAGTCGCTCCAGTACGCTTTTTTCCAGAAGCGCCACTCCGTGCTCATCTGGAGCTGCTCGCGGCCCTCTTCCATGATCTTGGACAGGTCGACGCGCCTCTTCTGCAGGAACAGGTAATCCGCGGTCGCGACCACGACCGAAATGAAGATAGTCCAGACCACCTTGTTGGAGCTGTTCTGGAAAACCGCATATGCGGCGATGGCGGACACGATCGAGATGATCGAAGTCCGTTTCTCCTGCCCGAACATGTCCCAGGAGACCCCGGCAAGGATCAGGCCGACGCCGCTCATCATGCCGGACAGAATCGTGACACCGGCAAAATCCGCGATTTTGGTCACTCCGCCGAAAATCCCGAGCCCCATCATCAGGATGGCGGCCAGCAGGATGGAGCTCACGTTGTTCCTCAGGTTCTTCTTGATGCTGGCCACGGTGATGGTTTCGGCCTGCGCCGAGATCGGGGTCACCGAACCGGTGAACAGGTTGCCGAACGCACCTACCAGATAGGCGAACCCGGCCGGTTTCAACGCGAAACCGCGGGCCTCGGCATACAGGAGCTGGGGAACGCCGTTGATAATGACTGCAATGACCGCCAGGACAAACGGACCGATGGAGTCGATGAAAGATGGCACGCAAAATCACCCTTTCCTGAATATAATGCAATCAATATACACGATCCGGACGACCCGTGGCAATCCGGTTTTTACTGTTTTCTGCACGAAATTGCGAGGAAAAGGCGCCTCGGTCCATCGGGGCGCCTTTCGCATGGTTTCGTGTATAAAAACACAATTCAGATCAACGGATGCAGACTCCCCTCATTGACCGTCAGCCTTTCAGGTCCGCCCGGATGCAGACCGGCATACTCTTGTCCAGTCCGGCCGGAAGCCGGACGAGCAAGGCACCGTCCCGCTGCTCGTATTCCGCCGTGCGGCCCGAAACGGCAACGGAAGTGATTTTCCTTTCGTACAGGCCGCCGAGGCTGCGCACGGTCGCGGTATCCCCGTCGCCGGCACGCATCTGAAAAGCGAAAACGCTGTTGGGTTTCTGTGTAAACCGGTAGTCGGACGGCTGCCAGGTGGCTTTGCCCTCCTGGAAGGGGCCGCCGGCCAGTTCCGTTTTGCCTTCACGGTGTTTCACGTAGGGTCTCGAGCCATAGATGCCGTCCCCATTGGCCTTCAGCCACACCCCCACCCGGTTCAGTGTGTGGCGCGTCTCGTCGTCGATAGTCCCGTCCGGCCGTTGTGTCACATTCATCAGGAGGTTTCCGTTTTTGGACACGATGTCCACCAGCGTGTCCGCGACTTCCATCGCGGTCTTGTACACGTCCTTGACATTGTAGAACCAGTCGCCGAGGCTTGTGTCGTCCTGCCAGGGTTCAGGCAGCGGATTGGCGGAAAGCCCGCGCTCGATGTCCAGCACTCCGATGCGGGTGATGCCTTCGGCTTTGTTCCGGGCATCGTGCTGCTTGAAGTTGTAGACCGCGTTGTTGCGTCCGCCGTGACCATGGGCGCTGGTGTTGTACAGGTGCGCCACGATGGCGTAGCCGATGTCCCGGAACGGGACTTCACCGTCCGAGTAGAGCAGGTCGGGCTGGAACCGGTCGATGACGTCCCTGATGCGACGGAACCAGTCGGCCTGGTATTTCGGATTGCTCGTGTACCAGTTCCAGCCTTCGGGGGTGCTGACCAGCTCGCTGTCGTTATCGCGGTACAGGCCTTGGTTGGCCGGATCGGCGCCGTCATACGGGACACCGGCATACGGCCCCGCCTTGTCCGCCCCATGAGAGGCGGACATCCAGGTGTACGACGCGCCGAGGTGTTCCGACAAGCCGAACGGAAGTCCATGCCGCTTCGCCTCTGCCTGCCACAACGCGCAGATGTCCTTGCGCGGACCGATTTTTACGGAGTTCCACGGATTGTGGGTGGAATCGAAGTTGTCGAAGTTATCATGGTGCATCGCCTGACCGACGAAGTACCGGGCCCCTGCTTCGACATACAGGTCCATCAGTCCCGCGGGGTCGAAAAGCTCGGCCTTCCAAAGCGGGACGATGTCCTTGTACCCGAATCGGGACGGATGTCCGTACTTGCGCCAATGGTACAGGTACTGGGCACTGCCTTCGAGGTACATGTTCCGTGCATACCAGTCTCCGAACATCGGGACGGACTGGGGCCCCCAGTGGCTCCAAATGCCGAATTTCGCATCCCGGAACCAGTCGGGACACGTGAACCCGCGCAGACTTTCCACTGTCGGTTGGAACGGACCTTCCTGAATGGCGAATGATTCCTTCATGCCTGCCTCCTGTGCATCCGGATGACCGGCTATCCCAGGTTGTCCACCGCGGCTCTCTCGATGGCAAGCCCGCGCGTGTACCGCTTCATGAATTCGTTGAAACCCGCCACGTCGGCCGGATCGGGCGCGATGGAACTCCCCCGGTTTCCGGCGAAGACATTCTTGCCGAGATAGGCCTCCAGCGTCTCGCCGTCGGCGCGGTTGACCAGATAAGCCGCAAGCAGGGCGATTCCCCAGGCCCCGCCCTCCCCGGCCGTTTCCATGACGGACACCGGAACATTCATGGCGGCGGCCATGATCCGCTGGCCCACCTCCTTCGTCTTGAAGAACCCGCCATGTCCCAGGATCTCGTCCACCTGGACCGCTTCCCTCTCGAACAGGATGTCCAGCCCGGTTTTCAAGGCGCCCAGGGACGCGAACAGCTGGGTCCGCATGAAATTGGCCAGTGTGAAGTTCGCGCTCGGCAGGCGGGTGAACAGGGGCCGTCCCTCTTCGAAATGGGTGATGTGCTCGCCGGAGACGTACCCGTACGACAACAGTCCGCCGCCGTCGGGATCCCCCTGGAGCGCCAGTCCGAGAAGCGTGTCGTAGAGCACCGGTTTGCGGACATCCAGGCCCAGCGCCCGGACCGCCTCGCCGAACAGCCCGATCCAGGCGTCATAATCGGATGTGCAGTTGTTGGAGTGAACCATGGCGACCAGCTTGCCGGCCGGCGTCGTCACTAGGTCGATCTCGGGATACACCCGCGACAGGTCCTTTTCCAGTACCAGCATCGCGAAAACGGAAGTCCCGGCGGACACGTTTCCGGTGCGGACCGTCACGCTGTTCGTCGCCACCATGCCGGTCCCCGCGTCCCCCTCGGGCGGGCAGAGCGGAATGCCGGGGCGGAGCATCCCTGCGGGGTCCAGCAGCGCGGCCCCCTCGGCGGTCAGGGTTCCGGCGTTGTCCCCTGCGGACAGGACCTCCGGGAGAATGTTCTCCAGGCGCCATGGAAAGCCCTGCGGATCGATCCGGGACTGGACCTGTCCCAGCATCCGCTTGTTGAAGGCCCCGGTCTGC